>NZ_RQYW01000022.1 GCF_003932895.1 Leptotrichia sp. OH3620_COT-345
GAAAAAAAAGAAAAAAAAAGGGAAAAAAGTAGTTGACAAAGGTTAATAAATTTGATAATATAGATTTTGTCAATTGCGAGAGTGTTTGACGAGGACAATGAAAACATAAGAAGAAGCAAAAGAAGATGTGATAGGAATAGAGATAAGTTATTAAGGTGGTAAGAATAAATTATTGAATGAAGAGTTTGATCCTGGCTCAGGATGAACGCTGACAGAATGCTTAACACATGCAAGTCGATGGGGAAGTAGTACTTGTACTATGGTAACCATGGCGGACGGGTGAGTAACGCGTAAAGAACTTACCTTTAGGACAGGGATAACAGAGGGAAACTTCTGATAAGACTTGATATAATTATGTAGTTGCATGACTGTATAATGAAAAGGGATGCCTAGAGAGAGCTTTGCGTCCTATTAGTTAGTTGGTGTGGTAAAGGCATACCAAGGCGATGATAGGTAGCCGGCCTGAGAGGGTGGACGGCCACAAGGGGACTGAGATACGGCCCTTACTCTTACGGGAGGCAGCAGTGGGGAATATTGGACAATGGAGGAGACTCTGATCCAGCAATTCTGTGTGCACGAAGAAGGTTTTCGGATTGTAAAGTGCTTTCAACAGGGAAGAAGAAAGTGACGGTACCTGTAGAAGAAGCGACGGCTAAATACGTGCCAGCAGCCGCGGTAATACGTATGTCGCGAGCGTTATCCGGAATTATTGGGCATAAAGGGCATCTAGGCGGCATAGCAAGTCAGGGGTGAAAACTTGTGGCTCAACCATAAGCTTGCCTTTGAAACTGTGATGCTAGAGTATTGGAAAGGTGGGCGGAACTACACGAGTAGAGGTGAAATTCGTAGATATGTGTAGGAATGCCGATGATGAAGATAGCTCACTGGACGATAACTGACGCTGAAGTGCGAAAGCTAGGGGAGCGAACAGGATTAGATACCCTGGTAGTCCTAGCTGTAAACGATGATCACTGGGTGTGGGCAGGAAGACTGTCTGTGCCGAAGCAAATGCGATAAGTGATCCGCCTGGGGAGTACGACCGCAAGGTTGAAACTCAAAGGAATTGACGGGGACCCGCACAAGCGGTGGAGCATGTGGTTTAATTCGACGCAACGCGAGGAACCTTACCAGATCTTGACATCCTCAGAAGATAGTAGAAGTACTATTGTGCCTTTGGGAACTGAGAGACAGGTGGTGCATGGCTGTCGACAGCTCGTGTCGTGAGATGTTGGGTTAAGTCCCGCAACGAGCGCAACCCTTATCGTTAGTTACCATCATTAAGTTGGGGACTCTAGCGAGACTGCCTGCGAAGAGCAGGAGGAAGGTGGGGATGACGTCAAGTCATCATGCCCCTTATGATCTGGGCTACACACGTGCTACAATGGGCAGTACAAAGAGGAGCGAGATGGTGACATGGAGCAAATCTTGAAAGCTGTTCTAAGTTCGGATTGAAGTCTGCAACTCGACTTCATGAAGTTGGAATCGCTAGTAATCGCAAATCAGCAATGTTGCGGTGAATACGTTCTCGGGTCTTGTACACACCGCCCGTCACACCACGAGAGTTGTTTGCACCTGAAGTTACTGGTCTAACCGTAAGGAGGAAGGTACCTAAGGTGTGAATAGTGATTGGGGTGAAGTCGTAACAAGGTATCCGTACCGGAAGGTGCGGATGGATCACCTCCTTTCTAAGGAGTATAGAATATACATCTGCTTCTTTTTATGTTTAATCTTTAAGATTGAGGGCGTGTAGCTCAGGTGGTTAGAGCACTGTGCTGATAACGCAGGGGTCACTGGTTCGAGTCCAGTCATGCCCACCAAGATTTTAGGGAATGTTTGTATGGGGATATAGCTCAGTTGGGAGAGCGCTGCCCTTGCAAGGCAGAGGTCAGCGGTTCGAACCCGCTTATCTCCACCAAGAGTAAAAAAGGACAATGGGAAATGAATAGTAGGTAAAAGAGAAACAATGGAATCAGGGATGATTTAGAGTTGGAATGTTAAAAAGCGAATTAAGGGCACACGGAGGATACCTAGGCAACTTAAGCCGAAGAAGGACGTGATAAGCTGCGAAAAGCTGCGTTAAGGTGCATATAACCGAAATAGGCGCAGATATCCGAATGGGAGAACCTGTATATCTGGAGGATATACACGAGAGGGGTAAGTCCGTGAACTGAAACATCTAAGTAGCGGGAGGAAAAGAAAGTAAAAACGATTCTCAAAGTAGCGGCGAGCGAACTGGGAGCAGCCTAAACCATGTATGTGTATGAAGTTGGCGACGTTGCATATATGGGGTAGAGGGACTTTACTAAACAGATAGCCATAAAGTTTAAGTTAATATGATTGAAGTGGAAATAGTTGGGAAGCTATACCGAAGAAGGTGACAGTCCTGTATGACGTAAGATTATGTTAATGAGTTAAAGGACCCGAGTAGCATCGAACACGAGGAATTTGGTGTGAATCAGCGTGGACCAAATCACGTAAGGCTAAATACTTAAGTTGACCGATAGAGGAGAGTACCGTGAGGGAAAGGTGAAAAGAACCCTTAGCAAGGGAGTGAAAGAGAATTTGAAACCGTGTGCTTACAAGCGGTAGGAGCACGAGAGTGTGACTGCGTGGATTTTGGTTAATCATCCTGCGAGTTATGATGTGTGGCGAGGTTAAGTAAGCGGAGCCGAAGGGAAACCGAGTCTTAAGAGGGCGACAGTCGCATGTCATAGACGCGAAACCTAGTGATCTAGGCCTGTCCAGGTTGAAGCTGGGGTAAGACTCAGTGGAGGACCGAACTCACCGCCGTTGAAAAGTTGGGAGATGAGATAGGTTTAGGGGTGAAAAGCCAATCGAACTAGGAGATAGCTCGTTCTCTCCGAAATGCATTTAGGTGCAGCCTTAATTTAGATATATGGGGGTAGAGCACTGTATGGCCTAGGGGGCGTATAGCTTACCGAAGTCAAGCAAACTTCGAATACCATATATTGATGATTAGGAGTGAGTCTATGGATGACAAGGTCCATGGACGAGAGGGGAACAACCCAGACCACCGGCTAAGGTCCCAAATTATGTCTAAGTGGGAAAGGAGGTGGATATTCATAGACAACCAGGAGGTTGGCTTAGAAGCAGCCATACCTTAAAAGAGTGCGTAATAGCTCACTGGTCGAGAGTATCTGCGCCGAAGATGTAACGGGGCTAAGACATAAACCGAAGCTGTGGAATCACGAAAGTGATTGGTAGGAGAGCGTTCTGTAGGCCGAAGAAGGTGTACTGAAAGGTATATTGGAGGTATCAGAAGTGAGAATGCAGGAATGAGTAGCGAGAAGGAGGGTGAGAATCCCTCCGGCCGGAAGTCCAAGGTTTCCAGGGGAAGGTTTGTCCGCCCTGGGGGAGTCGGGACCTAAGCAGAGGCTAGGAAGCGTATGCGAATGGAAAATAGGTTAATATTCCTATACCACTATTGATTGTATAAGAGATGGAGTGACGCAGGAAGGTATGTGAGAAGACTGACGGAATAGTCTTTCTAAGGGAATAGTATGAATATATAGGCAAATCCGTATATTTAAATATGAGACCTGATGGGTAAGTACGTAAGTATAAGTTACAGATCCTACACTGCCGAGAAAAACTTCTATTTAGAGATATAGTGCCCGTACTGAAAACCGACACAGGTGGACAGAGTGAGAAACTTAAGGCCGACAGGATAACTCTAGCTAAGGAACTCTGCAAAATAGCCCCGTAACTTAGGGAGAAGGGGTACCTAATATATTTGAGAAGAGAAACACTTTGAGAAGAAATAGGTCGCAGTGAAGAGTCCCAAGCAACTGTTTACCAAAAACACAGGTCTATGCTAAGCTGAAAGGCGACGTATATGGGCTGACACCTGCCCAGTGCCGGAAGGTTAAGAGGAGGATTGAGAGATTCGAATTGAAGCCCCGGTGAACGGCGGCCGTAACTATAACGGTCCTAAGGTAGCGAAATTCCTTGTCGGGTAAGTTCCGACCTGCACGAATGGTGAAATGATTTGGGAGCTGTCTTGGCTGGAGACCTGGTGAAGTTGTAATGTCGGTGAAGATACCGATTACCTGCAGTAGGACGGAAAGACCCCGTGGAGCTTTACTGTAGCTTGGCATTGGGTTTTGGCAATGTGTGTATAGGATAGTTGGGAGACTGAGATACTAAGGCGTCAGTTTTAGAGGAGTCATCGTTGGAATACCAACCATATGTTGTTGAAATTCTAATCATTGATTTGGAGTTAATGAGACAGTGCTAGGTGGGCAGTTTGACTGGGGCGGTCGCCTCCAAAAGAGTAACGGAGGCGTTCAAAGGTTCCCTCAGGTTGGATGGAAATCAACCGGAGAGTGCAAACGCAAAAGGGAGCTTGACTGCGAGACTGACGGGTCGAGCAGGTACGAAAGTAGGAGTTAGTGATCCGGCGGTACCGAATGGAAGGGCCGTCGCTCAACGGATAAAAGCTACCCCGGGGATAACAGGCTGATACTTCCCAAGAGTCCATATCGACGGAAGTGTTTGGCACCTCGATGTCGGCTCGTCTCATCCTGGGGCTGGAGAAGGTCCCAAGGGTTGGGCTGTTCGCCCATTAAAGAGGCACGCGAGCTGGGTTCAGAACGTCGTGAGACAGTTCGGTCCCTATCCACTGCAGGCGTAAGAATATTGAAGAGATCTGTCCTTAGTACGAGAGGACCGGGATGGACAAACCTCTGATGTACCGGTTGTCACGCCAGTGGCATGGCCGGGTAGTCACGTTTGGAAGGGATAATCGCTGAAAGCATCTAAGTGAGAAGCCCACTTTAAGATGAGTGTTCTTTTAAGTAACCATCGAGAACAGGTGGAGATAGGCTGGAGGTGTAAGTGTAGTAATACATTTAGCTGACCGGTACTAATATTACGTTAGCTTTTAATATATATTTCTCTTTTACTACTACTATTTATTTCTCATTGTCTTTACAATGTATGTATAGTTTGGTGATGATAGCAACAGGGATACACCCGGTTACATTTCGAACCCGGCAGTTAAGTCTGTTTACGCCTAAGATACTTAGAGTTCATCTAGGGAAAATCGGTAATCGCCAAACTTTTTTATATGATAAAAAATAACATTTAATTTTTAGAATTTATTTCTAAAATGAGTGTTATTTTTTATTAAAAAATTTTTAATAAATTGTATTTATCTGATGTTTGTATAGATAAAAAATAAATATTATATTTTTTGAATAAAACATAAGAAAGAAATTTATATTTTGTAAAATGATTTTAGCACATTCAATTTTGTGATAAAATAAGTATAGAGTTAAGAAAATATGTTATTTAATTTAAGTAAAAATATAAATTAACATAGTATAAATAATAGATTGATAAAAAACAGAAAAATAATAAAAATATTTTATAAGTTAGAAAAATTTGATGACTTAAAAAAGTTAATAGAGTATAGAAATTTTTAAAGCAACAAAATTTTATTTAACCCTTTGCTATTAAGTCTATCATGGGAAATAAATATACAGCAAAACTTTTTTTAACTTGTGTAAAATATAGTTAATATTAAGTACATAAAAAAATTATAAACAGTATTAATATTAGAAATCAAAAATAATAGAAAGTTTGTAATAAAAATGTATTTGAATAAACATTATTAATTTTTTAATATGTCGACATACTGTATAAAGAAACTTTTTTAATTTTTGGAAACTGATATTATATAAATTAGATTAAAAGAATTTGATTTATAGATTTTTAATGATAGTATTTAGTAAAAATGAACACATCTGATATTGCAATTTATAACTACAATTTATCTTTCTCTTCTTCATTGAGTAATGATAGATAAAAAATATTAGAAAAAAATGTAAAATTAATTGATTGAGTTTTAGATTTAATTTGATATTTTTGTGACAAAAGCTCAGTATTAATGATTATTTTATGAAGCTGAAAATATAGTTGTCAGGAGATTGCGTATCTCTATTCAGTTTTTTGTAGGAAATGAAGATAAAAATTGTTAAGAGATAGTTTCAATACTTAAATTATAATTTTTAGGCTATCAAAATGGATTAGATAACAGTATAAAACTAAGATAATAAAAAAATAGAGAATTTTTTAAAGTTTTAAAAAGATGTAATTTTAATGAAATATAAAAATAGCGAGAGATTTTTTAAAGGAATATAGACTTTTTTAAAATATTGATAATTATTATTTTTCTTTATTTTGAGACTTCTTTTTGATATACTGTTTATATATCAAATTAAGTAAAAAAAGTAAAATTTTATTAAAAGGTGAGTTTATGGAAGAGAATAAAAAAATTGATGTCGGTATTATGTCGGTTTTTAAAATAATGAAGAATATTAAAAAGTTATATTTTAAAGCCCAAAGTTTAAGTAATTCTCAGATGAATTGGAATTATATGGGAAGCGGAACGGTAAAAATTACGTTGGATTATAACAAGCTTTATTTTCTGGATGAAATAATACTTGATAACGGAGGGAAATATTTAGACAGGAAAATGTGGTATTTTCATGATTCTTGTATTGAATTTTATCATTTCAGAAATGAAAAATATGAGAAAATATTTGAATTTGAAATAAGAAACAATAAATTTATATTAAAAGAAAAATATGAATGTCAACCTGACGTTTATTACGGTGCCTTAAATATTTTAGATGATAAGATATTTTTCACTATGAATATAAGAGGAATGAGAAAAGATGAATTGCTGGAATACATATATCTGCCTGAGGACAGAGATATGAAAGCCGAAGAAAATATATAATAAAAATAAAATATATTTACGGAAGGAATGTAATATGAGAAACAATAAATTTATTCTCCTTGACCGTGATGGAGTAATTAATGTTGAAAAATCTTATTTATATGAAATAAAAGATTTTGAATATGAAAAAGAAGTGATAAATTCGCTTAAACGTTTATCAAAATTGGGATATAAATTTGTAATTATAACTAATCAGGCAGGAATTGCCAAAGGATATTACACTAAAGAAGACTATTTTAAATTGGAAAAATATATTGAAAAAGACTTGTATGAAAAAGGAATAAAAATACAAAGAACATATTTCTGTCCTCACCATCCTGATGTAACAGGAAATTATGGGATTGAATGTAAATGTAGAAAGCCCGCTATGGGAAATTTTTTAAAAGCAATTGAGGAATTTAATATTGATACTAAAAAGTCCTATATGATAGGTGACAGGATTTCTGATTTGATACCTGCTGAAAATTTAGGAATAAATACAGTTCTTGTAAGAACGGGCTATGGAAAAGAAAATGAAAAAAAACTTAAAAATTTAAAACAGAAACCGATAATCGTAAATAATATCTCGGAATTTGCGGATTATATTGAAAATTATATTGAAAAATCTTTTGTCAAGTGATATAATCTTATAATATGACTTATATGTAAAATTGGAGATAATTCAATGGAAAAAATGGACAAAAATGAAATATTTTGGAATATTATAAATAGTAAAAATACTGATATAGGAAATTATGTCGGAATAAATAAAATTTCAATGAATTCAAAGGAAATAGGAAATGGAGATTTATTTTTAGCTATAAGAGGTGGAAATAAATTTGTTAATGAAGCACTAAAAAAAGGGGCATATGTTGTATATGACGACAAGAATACTGAAATAGAAGAAAATTATGAAAATAGAGCTTTTTTTGTGGATGATACAGTTTTATTTTTACAGAAATTTGCAAAAAAATGGAGAGAAGAATTAAATGTAAAAGTTATAGGAATTACAGGGAGTAACGGAAAAACTACTGTAAAAGACATGGTATATCAGCTCCTGTCAGCTAAATATAAAGGAAAGAAAACAGAAGGGAATTATAATAACCATATAGGATTACCCTTCACTTTACTTCGTCTTGAAAAAGATGATGAATTTATAATTTTGGAAATGGGAATGAGCGGTTTTGGAGAAATAGCCCTTCTCGGAGAAATAGCACATCCTGACATAAGTATAATTACAAATATCAGCGATT
Source organism: Leptotrichia sp. OH3620_COT-345 (assembly GCF_003932895.1). NCBI lineage: Bacteria > Fusobacteriati > Fusobacteriota > Fusobacteriia > Fusobacteriales > Leptotrichiaceae > Leptotrichia > Leptotrichia sp. OH3620_COT-345. The sequence goes on from NZ_RQYW01000022.1 coordinate 7,999, forward strand.
CTCATTTGGAGTTCCTTTATAACAGAGAAAATGTTTTTAAGGCAAAAACAGAAATATTACCTTATACAAAAGAAACTTTAATTATAAATGGAGATGACAGTTATTTAAAAAAACTGGAAAGTAATACTTTAAAAATAATAAAAGTTCTTGATATGGAAAATGAAAAAAATGTTATAAATAATAAAAATTTGTGTTTTTATTACAATAATGTGGATTTTGATGAAAACGGAACTAATTTTTCTTTGAAATATTTTGAAGATAAAAAGGGAAATATTATTGAAAAATCATTTAAAACAAATGTATTGGGTAAGCATAATATATTAAATATTGTAATGGCAGTAGCAGTAGCAAAAGAATGCGGAGTGGAAAATGAGTATATTGAAAAATCAATAAATAATATAAAACTTACGGATATGAGATTTCAGATAATTGAGAAAGGAGAAACCGTATATATAAATGATGCTTATAATGCCAGTCCTTCATCAATGGAGAAATCATTGGAAACATTTTCCGAAATTTATAATGATAGAATAAAAACCGCAGTTTTAGGAGATATGTTGGAACTGGGAGAAAAGGAACTGGAACTTCATTCTTTACTTTCGGATACTATTGAAAAAACAAAATTGGATAAAATATATTTATATGGAACAAGAATGAAGAGTCTATATGATAAATTACAAAAAAATTTTGAAAAAGAAAATTTAAAAAAAACGGAAATTTTTCATTTTTATAATAAAGAAAAAATAAAAAATGAACTAAAAAAAATTACTGATAGAAAAGTTATACTGATTAAAGGATCAAGAGGAATGAAACTGGAAGAAATCATTGAATAAACTGAGAAGGAGCATATGATGTTGTATTTTTTGCAATATTTATTTATAAATAACTGGAAAGTGTTAAGAATATTCAAGTCAATAACATTAAGGGCGTCAATAGCTTTTGCAATTGCATTTTTATTTATGCTTATATTCGGAAAACCTTTTATTGCATGGCTGAAAAGGAAAAAATATGGAGATACGGCAAGGGAAGATGGTCCCCAAACACATCAGACAAAGTCAGGTACACCTACAATGGGAGGTCTGTTAATAATAGGAGCAATATTATTTGCCATATTAATTTCAGGAAATTTTACTAATAAATTTATTATATTTTTATTTATAATAACGGTTTTATTTACATGTATCGGATTTTATGATGATTATTTAAAACTCACAAAACATAAAAGTGGACTTTCAGGAAAGAAAAAAATATTAGGACAGCTTATAATAACAGGTTTGACATTTGGATTTGTGTATAAATACGGAATAATAAATAAAACATTAGATTTTTCAGTTATAAATCCGCTAATAAAACATTCTTATATATATATAACACCGGTATTTTTCTTTATATTTATGATATTTGTAATAATCGGGTCGTCAAATGCGGTAAATTTGACCGATGGTCTTGACGGACTTGTAAGTGGTCCAATAATTATAGTAAGTGTAACTTTACTTATAATTACATATTTGACAGGACATTATGAATATGCAAAATATCTGAATTTATATCATATAAGAGATGCAGCCGAAATAACGGTGTATTTAGCTTCAGTGGTAGGTGCTCTTATAGGTTTTTTATGGTTTAATTTTTATCCTGCACAAGTATTTATGGGAGATACGGGCTCATTAACATTAGGAGGAATACTCGGTATAATAGTAATTTTTTTAAAACAGGAATTGCTTCTTCCTATTGCAGGTTTTATATTTATTTTGGAAGCACTTTCAGTAATGATACAAGTATGGCATTTTAAAACATTTAAAAAAAGAGTATTTAAAATGGCACCTATACATCATCATTTTGAAATGCTCGGTATACCTGAAACAAAAGTTACAATAAGATTTTGGATAGTGACAATAATGATGTGTCTGCTTACATTTGTTATATTAAAATTAAGATAAATCTATAAATATTGAAAAATTCACAAAAATTCAGAACTTGGAAAGAGGAAAACAGATGAGCAAAGCTATGGTATTCGGTAAAGGGCTAAGCGGAATGGGGGCAAAAGAACTCCTTGAAAAAAAAGAATATGAAGTATTTTTAATAGATGATAACGGAGGGATACCTTCATCAGAAGGAATTGACCTTTTAAACAGAGAAAATATAGATTTTATAGTGAAAAGTCCCGGGATTTCATGGAAAGCGGAATTGCTTCAGAAAGCATCTGAAAAAAAAGTAAAGGTAATTTCTGAAATAGATCTGGCATACAGATATATGGATAAAAATACAAAAATTATTTCTTTTACAGGAACAAACGGAAAAACAACTACATGCACAAAAATGTATGAACTTCTGAAATATGCCGGATATAATGTAAAACTTGCAGGAAATGCCGGATACTCCTTTGCAAAACTTGTAGCTGATGAAGAGATATTGGATTATATTGTTTTGGAATTAAGTAGCTATCAGTTGGAAAACAATCCTCAAGTACATTCTCATATAGCGGGTATAATAAATCTGACTCCTGATCATTTGACAAGATATAAGTCCGTTGAAGATTACTATATTACAAAATTCAATATTTTTGAAAAGCAGGATAAAAATGACTTTGCATTGATTAATCTTGATGATGAACAATTTGAAAAAATAAATAATATAAAAGATATAAATGAAAAGATAAAAGCTCAAAAAATGTTTTTAAGCACTGAAAAAAAAGGAACTGTTTTTGTTCATGAAGATAATATTTATATTATGAAAAACTTGAATGAAAGAATAGAATTTCATCGAGATGAGAATGTGGATAAAGTTGCTGAAAAACTTATGCATATAAAGGAAATTGCATTGAAAGGGAAGCATAATCTCGAAAATATGCTGTTTTTAATAGGTGCTGCAAAAATACTGGATATTTCCAATGAAAAAATTATACAGTTTCTAAAAAATACAAAGTCTCTTGAACACAGACTGGAAAATTTTTTTATAAAAGAAAAAACAACATTTATAAATGATTCTAAAGGAACTAATGTAGAATCTACTTTAAAGGCAATAGACTCTTTTGAAAGTTCTTTGATATTAATTTGCGGAGGAGATGATAAAAAGATTTCCAATGATGAATTAATAAAAAAAATAAAAGAAAAAATCGATTTTGTCTATTTAATAGGAGAAAATGCTCCTTTGCTGGAAAAAGAGCTTCAGGCAGTACGATATTTAAAATACAGTAATATGGAAACAGTGGAAAATATTTTAAAATATTTGAAAGAAAATATGGATTTCAGCAAAGAGCAAGTTGTACTGTTTTCACCTGCAACGTCAAGTTTTTGCCAGTTTAAGAACTTTGAACACAGAGGAAAGGTTTTTAAAGAATTAACGGAAAAAATTTTAGGTTAAATAAAATATATTATAAAATTCGGGAGAGATAATATTGAAAAACAGAAGAATTTTGGGAACAACTCTTATTATAATAATGATAATATTAATCGGGTTGAGTATTGCCATGATTGCAAGTGTAAGTTTTCCGAGAGGTCTGAAAGAATATAATAATCACTATTATTTCCTTACAAGACAAATTGTATGGATTATAATAGGAACAGCGTTCTTTATGTTTACAGCTTTTTTTAAATATACAAAATATAAGAAAATAAGGGGACTTCTTTATTTTTCAGGGCTTGGATTGCTTGGTGCGGTTCTTTTGTTTGGTAGGGAAGTTAATGGAGCACAAAGATGGATTAAAATCGGTTCATTGAGTATACAGCCATCAGAATTTGCGAAACTTATTTTGATTATATATTTAGCAGGACTTATGGATTTTCTGAAAAAGAAAAAAAAGAAAAGTATTGAAATATTGTTTACTCTTCTGCTTCCAATAATGGCTTACGCATTTCTTATTCTTTCTCAGAAAGCATTCAGCAGTACGGTTCAGATAGTTGTCATCGGGCTGACGATGGTATTTGTTTCAGGAGTAAAATTGAACCAGTTTTTATTCGTAGTGTTTAGTCTCGGAACATTAGGCGTAAGTGCTATACTTGCAATGCCTTATAGAGTAAAGAGGATATTAGGACATTTAGGGGATAATGATGAAGTTTATCAGCTGAAACAGTCACTCATAGCAATAGGAAGCGGAAGGTTAATAGGAAAATTTTATGGAAACGGATTTCAGAAATATTTTTATTTACCTGAAATACATACAGATTATATATTTTCAGGATATGCTGAAGAAACGGGATTTATAGGAGGGATACTGCTAATCTCTTTGTATATGGTTTTACTCGGAATAATATTGATTACAATAATAAAAATAAAAGATATGTATGCAAAATATCTTCTTATAGGTATTCTTTCAATGTTTTCCCTTCAGATAATAGGAAATCTGGCTGTTGTGATCGGGCTTGTTCCGTCTACGGGTATTCCGTTACCTATACTGAGTTATGGAGGAAGCACGACTATTGTAACAATGGCAGCTTTGGGAATAGTTTATAACATAATAAAATCTCTTTATAAACAGGAGATTGAAAGGGAATAAAAACTTCATAAATCGATATATAATCAAGAAATGGAGAAATTACAATGAGAAAAGTGTTATTTACAACAGGAGGTACAGGAGGGCATATATATCCTGCATTATCCATTGCCGAAAAAATGAGAGAAAAAAATGTGGAAGTGTTATTTGTAGGAACTAAACATAGAATGGAAAAAGATTTGATTCCTAAAGAAAATTTCAGATTTACAGGTCTTGATGTTTTACCTCTTAAATCGGTAAGCTCCGCTGTAAAAATGATTTCTGCAACTTTTAAAGCCTTAAAAGTGATGAAAAAGGAAAACCCATCTCAAGTTATAGGATTCGGAAATTATATAACAATACCTGTTCTTCTCTCCGCAAAGATATTAAGAATACCTTACTATCTTCAGGAGCAGAATTGTAAAATGGGTCTTGCGAATAAATATTTTTATAAAGGAGCGAAAAAAGTATTTGCTGCATTTGAAAATACTCTTGATGATGTTCCGCATAAATACAGGAAGAAATTTCTTGTAACAGGAAATCCTTTAAGGGAAGAATTTTATAAAAAAGATAAAAATGATGAAAGAAAAAAATTAAATATAAAAGAAAATGAAAAAGTTATTTTGGTGATGGGCGGAAGTTTAGGTGCTAAAAATATAAATGAAGCTATTTTGAAATCATGGGAAAAAATAATTAAAGATAAAAATATAAGATTATTCTGGGCTACAGGGAAAGAAAATTTTGAAGAAGCTGTTTTCAGAATGAAAGATTTTGGAAATGCTGTTATAATGCCTTATTTTGAAAATGCGGCAGATATCATGTCTGCTGCGGATCTTGTAATATGCCGTGCAGGAGCTTCCACAATATCTGAACTTATACAGTTAGAAAAACCTTCAATCCTCATACCTTATGATTTTGTAGGTCAGAAAGAAAATGCGGATGTTCTTGAATTTATAAACGGAGCAAAAACATTTTCCAATGAAAACGTGGAAAAAGCAGTGGAAGAAGCATTAGTTCTTGTTAAGCAGGATGAAATGCTGGATTTTATGAAAAACAATATAAAAGAGTTAAAAAAGGAAAATTCAGTAAATATAATAGTCGAAACAATGAAAGTAGACAGTTATTCAAAATAGATGGAGGGAAAGAATGTTATCAGAAATTAGAAATATTTACTTCAGCGGTATAAATGGAATAGGTATGAGCGGATTGGCAAAAATACTGGCAAAAGAAGGATACAATGTAGCAGGGTCGGATCTTGAAAGAAAAAATATAACCCAAGAAATGGAAGATATAGGTATCAAAGTATACATAGGTCAGACAGAAGAAAATGTAAAAGATAAAGGGATAGACCTGTTTGTTTATTCCACTGCAATAAGAGAAGACAATCCGGAATATAAATATATAATAAAAAACAATATAAAAAAAATAAAAAGAGGAGAGCTTCTTGCTGAGCTTATGAATAAGTTTGAAGGAATTGCCATTGCGGGAACTCACGGAAAAACAACTACAAGCTCGATGATGAGTGTAGCTTTTCTTGAAAAAGACCCGACTATAGTTGTAGGGGGTATAATTCCTGAAATTCAGAGTAACAGTAAAACAGGAAATTCCGAGTATTTCATAGCAGAAGCTGATGAAAGTGACAATTCATTTTTATATATAAATCCGAAATATTCTATAGTAACAAATGTAGAACCTGATCATCTGGAACATCACGGAACATATGAAAATATAAAAAAATCTTTTGAAAAATTTATAGATAGTACTGAAAAATTAGCAATTTTATGTAAAGACTGTAAAGATATTCCAACATTGGAAATAAAAAATAAAAATATTATATGGTATAGTATAAAAAGAGAAGATGTACATATTTTCGCTACAAATATTACTGTGAAAAACGGATGTACACATTTTGAAGTTATAAAAAATGGGAAAAATTTAGGAGAGTTTGTTCTCTGCATTCCCGGAGAGCATAATGTGGCTAATTCTTTGCCTGTTATATATTTGGCAGATGAAATGGGCTGTAATATGGAAACTGTCAAAGAAAGACTTACAAAATTTAAAGGAGCTAATAGAAGATACCAGGTAATATACGATAAAAATTTGAGAATAATAGATGACTATGCTCATCACCCAACAGAAATAAAAGTTACCATAGAAGCTGCAAGAGCTATCGAAAAAGGAAAAGTAACAGTCATTTTTCAGCCACACAGATACAGCAGGACAAAGTTTTTCTTCAATGATTTTATAGAATCTCTCGGTAAAGCTGATGAATTGATTCTTTTACCGATATATTCCGCCGGAGAGGACAATACTTATGACATATCTTCGGAAAATTTAGCTGAAAAAATAGGTAACGGTGTGAAAGTGTATACTGAAAAAGAAATTGAAGAACTTATAAAAAATGATAGAAATTCCAATAACAGCTATGTCTTCATGGGTGCAGGAAGTGTATCAAAACTTGCACATGAAATAAAAAACACTCTAAAATAGGAGAATAAAAAATAAGAAATTCAGGAGAAAACATATGAAAATACTTAAAAATGTGGAGATGAAAGAATATTCCCATATGAAAGTGGGAGGAATAGCTAAAGAACTTATTTTTATAGAAGATAAAAATGAACTGAAAGAAATTCTGAATACAAGAAAAAATATATTTTTATTAGGCAATGGAACAAATACTTTAATTCATGACGGAAATTTGGATATAAGTTTTATTTCTCTGAAAAATTTTAAAAACATAGAAGTTGAAGAAAAAAATGGGGAATATGATTTAGTAAGGGTGGAAGCAGGACTTGATTTTGACGAACTGATAGAATTTATGGAAAAAAATGACTATACAGGACTGGAAAATATTGCCGGAGTACCCGGTTCTGTGGGCGGTCTTGTGAATATGAATGGAGGTGCTTATGGAACAGAAATTTTTGATTGTATAGAAGAAGTGGAAGTATGTAAAACTGACGGAAAAACGGCAAAACTTAAAAAATCTCAATTAACATTCAAATATAGAACTACTGAAATAAAGCAGAATAAGTGGATTGTAATCTCAGTGTTGTTCAGATTTAAAAGAGGTTTCGATAAAGAATGTGTGATAGATAAAAAAATGCAAAGAGAAAATAAGCATCCTCTGGAATATCCTAATTTAGGAAGCACGTTTAAAAATCCTGAAGGTACATTTGCAGCACAACTTATATCCGATGCCGGACTGAAAAAGTATAGAGTGGGAGATGCTATGGTTTCGGAAAAACATCCTAATTTTATTATTAATTTAGGAAATGCAAAATTTGATGATATTATTGCTATTATCGAACACATAAAAAAAGTTATTTTTGAAAATTTTAATGTGAAACTGGAAACTGAAATAATAATACTTAAAACAGATTAACTAAGAATTGAAACAAAATTTAAAGGAAAATAAAAAAATTAAATAATTGAATAAAATGAAAAAAAAGTGTATAATATATAACAAAATTCGGAGTGAAAAATGCAAAAATTTATAAAAACCGTATTTATGTTAAGTTTACTATTTGGATTGATTTATTTCGGTAAGCGGTTTATAGAAACGGATTATTTTAAAATTAATGAAATAACAGTTACGGGAGAAAATAATCTGTTAAAGGATGACATTATAAATAAAATAGAAAATCTGAAGGGAAATAATATTGTATATATAAATACCGGAAAGCTTGAAGAACTTTTAGAAAAAGATGCAAGGGTAAAAAAAATAATTATAAGAAAAGTTTATCCAAGTAAACTGATAGTGGAGTTGGATGAAAGAATTGCCTTTGTATATGTGAAAAAAGGAGATGACATATTTTTAGCAGATAGGGAGCTTAATCTGTTTGGGCATATTTCCGAAATGGAGCCTAAAAATATTCCGGTAGTAATGTATAGTGATGAAGAGTCTTTAAAAGATGTAAAAATAATTCTCTCTAAAATAAAAAATAAAGATTTATATGATATGATATCAGAAATAAGAAAAAGAGATAAAATGTATGAATTAGTACTTAAAAATGGTGTTAGGGTCATTACTGATACTTTTGTCAGTTCTGAAAAATATGACAGCAGATATAAATTATATGAAAGAATTAAAAATGAACAGACAATAAACTATATGGATATAAGATTTAAAGATGTTAATGTAAAATAATTCAGGAGGATAACATGGGAGAAAGTTCAAATAATGCAGCAAGGCTGAAAGTTGTAGGAGTAGGAGGTGCAGGAGGAAACGCAATAAATGATATGATAGAAAGTAACATAATGGATGTAGAGTTTGTTGCGATAAATACTGATGCACAGGACTTAGCAAGATCATTGACAGAAACAAGAGTTCTCTTAGGAAAGGGACTCGGAGCGGGAGCAGACCCTGAAAAAGCGAGAATCGCAGCAAAAGAATCTGAAGAAAAAATAAGGGAAATACTTGAAGATACGGATATGTTATTTATAACTGCGGGAATGGGCGGAGGAACCGGAACCGGAGCCTCTCCTATTGTTGCTGAAATTGCAAAAAGTATGGGGATTTTAACAGTCGCCGTAGTAACTAAGCCTTTTGAATTTGAAGGTCCTCTTAAAAAGAAAAATGCCGAACTGGGAATTGAAAATTTGAAACAGAATGTGGACACCTTGATAGCCATACCTAATGAAAAATTATTTGAATTACCTAATATCAGTATAACTTTAATGACAGCATTTAAAGAAGCTAATAATGTCCTAAGAATCGGTATTAAGGGAATATCGGACCTGATAACAAAACAGGGACATGTAAATCTTGATTTTGCCGATGTCAAAACGACAATGAGTAATTCGGGAATAGCTATGCTCGGATTTGGAGAAGCGAGTGGAGACGGGAAAGCAAAAACAGCTACAGACGATGCATTAAAAAATCCTCTTCTTGAAAATTCCATAGAAGGAGCAAGAAAAGTACTTCTGAATATAACTGCCGGAGGTGATATAGGACTTCATGAAATAAGGGAAGTGGCCGAAACAGTATCTCACAAAACAGGAAATTCAGGGGCAAGTCTCATATGGGGAGTTATTATTGATCCTGAATTGGAAGGAACAATAAGAGTATCGATAATTGCAACGGATTTTCAGGACAGATATAATAAATCTTTAGAAGGAACTGTATTTGGAGGACTTGAAAATCTTGAAAACAATACAGAAAAAAGTGGAGAGGAAGACGGAAAGCTTTTAAAAAATGATTCTGAAAATCATCCTACACAGTTTATAGTGCCGTCATTTTTTTCAAAAGATGAATAAAATATCTTGATTTTATATTGTTTTTTTGATAAAATTAAAAAACCTGCTCTATTTTCAAATAGGGCTGAAAGCCGAAGGAAAGGAGAAGAATAAAATGAAAAATTACGAAATTATGTTTATACTTTCTACACAATTAACAGAAGAAGAAAAAAAAGCCGGTGTAACATTAGTTGAAGAAACATTGACTAAAGCCGGAGCTGTAGAATTGAAAACAGAAATCTGGGGAGATAGAAAGCTTGCATATCCTATCAAGAAAAAAGAAAATGGATATTATGTTCTGACATTATTCCAGATTGACGGTACAAAGTTACCTGAAGTAGAAGCAAAATTAAACATTACAGAATCAATACTGAAATATATGATAGTAAGAAACGACTAATTTATATTTGTTAGATTTAAACGGGGGTTATAATTATTTAATTTATAATAAATTAAAAATTCAGAGGGGGAAAATATATGAACCAAGTATTATTAATCGGAAGATTAACTAAAGATCCGGAATTAAAATATTCTCAGTCAGGAAAAGCTTTTTGTAAGTTTTCTCTAGCAGTAACAAGAGAGTATAATAGGGATGAAGCGGACTTTATTAATTGTGTCGCATGGGATAAAAGAGCGGAAACTATAGCTGAATACTTAAGAAAAGGAAAGAGAATAGCTCTTCAAGGAAGACTTAGTGTAAGAAGTTACGAACAAAACGGAGAAACTAAGTGGATAACGGAAGTTATAGTTGATAAATTTGAGTTTGTTGATGCTGCAGGAAGTCAGAATCAGCAGGCATCATATTCTCAAGGAGCACAGAGCAATAACGACGCATTTGTCGATAATGACAATGAAGAAATAATAGATGATGACGATTTTCCATTTTAGGAAAAATTAGGAGGTGACTATAAAATATGAAACCAGCTACAGAATTTAAAAGAAGAAAAAGAAGACCGAAAGTAAAATTTAAAGTAGAAGATATAAATTATAAAAATGTGGATTTATTAAAAAATTTTATGAATGATAAAGGAAAAATATCTCCGGCGAGAGTTACCGGACTGGAAGCAAAAATTCAGAGAAAAATAGCAAAAGCTATAAAAAGATCAAGGCAGATAGCTTTAATGCCTTACACAAGAATAGAAAAATAATTATTTATAGTTGCCCTTTTAAAGGGCAGTTTTTATTTTGGTAATTATAACATAATAGAGGGTTACTTTAATGATTTTATGTCATAAAAGGGAATAAAAAAAAATTCGATGATTTTAAGAAATTCCAAATTATATTAACTTTTCCGGATTATATTTCATAAGATATCCTTTTTATTATTTTTATCTTGTTATTTTTTCCTTTCATAAATCCATTATTTATATTATTGTATAATTATTCCAATTATGTAATATTGTTTCTTTCAATATGGCATATTCCTTTAGAGATTTTATTTCAACACTTGAAATATGTTAAAATAAATTTCTTTCTTATGTTTCACTTTAAAGTCATGCTATAGATTAATTCTTATTCAAACTATTTTTTATCTTTATTCTTGATATTATCTCACAAATATTATAAAATTTTAAATTACCGGAAATTTCAAATAAAGGTTATAAATAAATTCTAAGTTAAATAACAGTAAAAATAATTCTCATTTTCTAAAATATATAGTATAATTAAAATATATGAAAATTCATTGAAACGAGGTTTGAAATGAGAAACAGAAAAAATTGGCTAATATTCTTTTTTTTAATTCTTATTTTTGTATCATGTGAAAAAAAAATGGATAAGGAAATGGAAAATAAACTGAAAAATGAAGAAAAATCTGTACAATCAAAAATTTTTACAGATAAATCTGTAGAAAAAGTAATTCAAGAATTTGAAATGAATTCCAAAAAAAGAAAAATAAGTATACAGAAATTTGAAAAATTGACATTTGAAAACAAAAACTATTATCATTCGAAGATCAATATAAAAAGAAATTCAGCTTATACAATTAACTATGACGGAATAGATGTAACAAGTCTTGTAGTGAAAATAGGGGTAGTCACAGGAACGGATCTCGGGACGATAGAAGATCTTGTAATTAATTTGATAGAAGTTTCAGATGGGAATATAACTGAAGAAGAGGCTAGGGGATTATATGCCGAAATACTTGCAAGAATGGAAGAAAACACCCTTTCCAGTGAACTGGTTTATAAAAATAGTATAAAATACGGAATAACTATAAGTAAGGAAACCGGGGAACTTATATTTGTGGCACAGCAGCATTTATAATAATATGTATAGTAAAAATACTATTTTTAAGTTATAATATTAAGAGAAAATAATTAAAATAGTATAAGGAGGAATTGAAATGAATTTGGAAGCTTTATTAGGACTTTTAGAAGGGCAGGATTTGGGGGCATTGACTTCACAGATAGGAGGAACTGAAGGGCAGGTAAAAAACGGGCTGGAAGCTGCATTATCTGCTATATTGGCAGCATTAAATAAAAATACGGATACTGAAGAGGGGGCACAGTCATTAAATAGAGCATTGGAAACAAAGCATGACGGCTCTATTTTAAATAATGTAATAGGTTATTTAAGTAATCCTGACTTAAAAGATGGAGAAGGAATTTTAAATCATTTGTTTGGAAGTCAGACTTCCAATGTAGCACAGGCAGTTTCAAAAACGAGCGGACTTGATACAAATGGAACTATGAAAATGCTTCAAATGGTAGCACCTCTTGTATTGGGAGCATTGGGACAGCAGAAAAAGCAAAATAACCTTGATGCGGGAGGGCTGAATGCACTTACATCAATGTTAGCAGGAAGTCTTGGAGGAAACGAAAAAGCTTCAGGAATGATGGGATTAGTTACAAATTTACTGGATGCAAATAAAGACGGAAATGTAATGGATGATATAATGGGAATGGTAGGAAAATTTTTAAGTGGGAAATAATAACATAACTGAAATTTTTAAATAATAGTTATTATTTGAAAAAATTAAAAAAAAGTATAAAACAGTAAAAATTAATATAAATTGAAAATTTGAGGGAAACATTATTTTTTCATATATTTATTTCAAAAAATATGGATTTATGATGTTTCTTTCATTTTCTTGTATCTGGATTTATTCTTATCTTAAGGGATAGAGGAAGCAGTATTTATAATATTTACATATATATTTTATTTCTTCAATTTTAATCTTTTTGAGTTCGATGTTTTTGAAAATAATAAAATAAAATTTTTTATTTATATTTCTATTGATGTATATCGGGATTAGGGATGAAATATATATTAGGAGTTAAGAATTATCTTATTTCTTCATATTCAGAAATTACAAATCAATAATGCTACACAATAAAAAAATTTAAAATAACAGATTGAAAATGTAAAAGTGAAGAAGTATGAAGTTGATACTTACAGAAATGGAAGATTTGCCTCAAATTAAAATTATGTATAAAAAATAAAAAGAATATGAAAGAAAATCAAATTGATATTTGGGATGAAATTTATCCTTGAAAATTTTTTCAGAGGATATACAGAAAAAAAGATTTATTTTTTAATAATATCGTCTTTTGTATTATGTGATTATCATTCAGAAGAAAAGGCAGCACAGTAGAAAAGTAGAGGTGAAAAAGTGCTTTATTTTGACCATCTGGAAATTAATGTAAATTATATGAAAAAGGAAATGGAGATGGTTATAATTCAGAAAGCTAAAAAATCAATAAATGCAGAGAGGATGACTATTTATATCTTTTTATTGCGGATATTAATAAGGCCGCTCTTAATTTATATAAAAAATTCAGGTTTATAAGAGTAGAAGGTGTTTACAATAAGTCGGTTGATGATAATATAATTTTACGTGAATTCGGATATGAAGTAAAACCTTAATCTATTTTTATAAAAATTATTCTGTAAATTGAAAATAATTTGTAAATTCAAAAAAATATACATTAAAGTTTTAAACTTTTATTCTTAACGGTTTTATAGTTTATGAACAATGTTACTTTTGTAAAAAATAATTGAACAAAAATTTTTGGAGAGAAAATATGAAAGCAGATGATATTTTGAAGTACTGTCTTGAAAATTTAAAAGGAACAGTATTAATAAACAGTTGGGGAGAACGAGGAGTCTTTTATAATCCTAACAATAAATTGAAACGTGGCATATATATTTTAACGATAAAAGAAAAAGACGGAGAAAATGATAAAAGTTCCGATTTAAATAGAGAAAATATATATCGTGTGAATTTAGGAATACGGAAAAATACATTTAAAAAGATGTTCGGCTCAATACCGAAGCGTCCTGATAAAGGAGGTATCGTTAATATGAATTATGATTTTTCCATAATAGACAGAATTGTTCCACATCCTGTATACGCATGGATGAGTTGGATATGCATATTGAATCCTTCTGAAAAAACTTTTGAAAAATTAAAGCCTCTTATATATGAAGCTTATGAATATGTAAAAGAGAAATATGCAAAAAAAATAACTATAAACGGAAAATTGTGAGATTATATATGAAATAACAGATAAAAATTTTTATTTAATAATATTGTATAATTTGAAAGAATATCTTTCTTTATTGCCTGAATTATTAATTAAAATAAATAATTAGAAAGAAAAAAATAAAAGCATAAATTGATAATTTAATAAAAGAAAGAGGATATATTATTATTTATCCTCTTTTTTAAAGAATTAATTTTAATATCAAAAAATCCTTTTCAATTTATTTTTATATTTGATAACAAATGATAGAAAATCTTTGTAATAAAGAAAATTTTTTATATGATTTTTATTATTTCAATTTATTTTTTATTTACATATTATGGAATTTTTATTTAAAATAACAATAAAATCAAAAGTTCAGAAATACACTACAATTACTTAAAATCATATATACATAACTATTGCATATCCGGAAATTATGGAAAATATCCATAGTGTGATACCGAAAATCAGATTTTTACCTGTCATTTTTTTTATAGTTTGTATATTTAAAGATGTTCCGATAAAATACAGTGCGAGGGCAAGGAGCATTTTTCCTAATTTAGTAAGAAGGCTGTAAATTTCAGGAAATTTAAAAATACTAGCAAAAATTGATGCAAGTATAAAAAATAGAATAAAAACAGGAAATTTAACGTTTTTACTTCCGGATTTATTTAAAATACTTAAAATAAGAACAATAGGAATAATCCAAAGAGTTCTTGTAAGCTTCATAATAGTAGCAATTTTTAAAGCCTCTGTGCTGTGAAAAGATGCGGCTGATACTACAGAACTTGTATCATGGATACTCAAAGCAGTCCATATTCCTGTCTGTTCTGCATTTAATTTAAAATAATTTATAAAAAATGCAAATAAAAATAGGGCAACAGTATTTAAAACAAATACAATACCGGTGGATAAAGCAATATCTTCATCGGAAGCCTCAATGACAGGTGAAGTTGCAGCAATGGCACTTCCTCCACATATGGCAGTTCCAAATATTATTAATTGGGATATATTTTTTTCCATTTTAAATATTTTTGATAAAATAAGCCCTATAGACACAACAAAAATTAAGCTGACTGCTGTCTGAAAAATTCCTTTTCCTCCTACAGAAATAACCTTACTTATACTCAGTCCAAATCCGAATAATACAACTGCGGAATTTAATGTAAGTTTCCGAAATTTTCCTATATTTTCAGGGGTTGAAATTAAGTGAAAACTTGCTAAAATCATTCCGAGGAGAAGAGAAATACCTGAGGCAAATGAATCAATTCCTTTAATCATAGGAAGCATCAAAGTAATTATACATCCTATATAAAAAACAGTTTTTTTGTACATTTTATTACTCCAATCTTTTTAAATCTTATAATCAATATAACAGATATAAGGTAGTTTTGTAAATAAAAAATTAGAAATTGAAAAGTTACATAGAAATAGGATATAATACTCCTATAATAATAAAAATCTAATAGGTCCATATTTAAAAAAGACAGAAAAGAAAGGGATGTAACATGAAAGAGCAGGAAATCGAAAAGAATAAAACACAGGAAAAATTGAAGCTCATATTTACAATGGCCGTATTCGGCACAATAGGGATATTTGTAAGGTTTATTCCTCTTTCATCAGGAATAATAGCAAGTATAAGAGGTATTATAGGAACACTGTTTTTAATTATATTTGTCAAAATAAAAGGAGAAAATATTTCATTTCAGGCAATAAAAAATAATTTTAAAATATTATGTATTTCAGGGATATTAATCGGTGCAAATTGGATTATGTTATTTGAAGCTTATAATTACACCACAGTTGCCACAGCAACATTGTGTTATTATCTCGCTCCGATATTTATTATTATACTTTCTCCAATAGTACTGAAAGAAAAACTTACTTTAAAAAAAATAATATGTGTTGTAATAGCATTAATAGGTATGTTTTTTATTTCAGGTGTTATGCAGCAAGGAGAAATAGGAAATACATTTTTTAAAGGAATAATATATGGAGTAGGAGCAGCAGTACTTTATGCATGTGTTGTTCTACTTAATAAATTTTTAAAAAATATATCTGCGTATGAAATGACTATAGTTCAACTGTTTATTGCTGCTATTACGGTTATACCCCATGTACTGTTTACTGAAAGCCTTCCTGTAAAAGGGGAAATAACATTTCAAGTAATATTAATGCTCATTATGATAGGAGTAATACATACAGGAATAACTTATGCCATGTATTTTTCAACAGTCAAGACACTGAAAGCACAGACCCTTGCTATTTTCAGCTATATAGATCCTGTAGTTGCGATACTCCTGTCGGCATTTTTTTTAAAAGAAAATATGAATATGTTTTCTATAATAGGAGCAGTTCTTATTCTCGGTTCTACTTTTGTAAGTGAGATATAAAAGGACTAAGTATGAGGAATTTTTGATAGTTTAAAGATATGTACAAAATTTAGAAATAAAAAATTAAGTAACAGATTATCAATAAAGTTGAATGAAAAGTAAAATATATTTAAAATAATTGAATTAATCCAAGATGTTCAATTTTTCAGTTTATGAGATAAAAATAATAAAGTTTAAGAAAGGAACAATTTTATGAAACTCTATATGAAACAGAAAGTATTTACCTTCAATGATAAATTTACAATTAAAGACGAAAACGGAAATGATAAATATAAAGTAGAAGGTGAATTTTTTTCTTTTATGAAAAAACTACATGTTTTTAATATGGAAGGAAGAGAAGTGGCTTTCATTCAAGAGAAATTTTCATTCGGAATGCCTAAATTTAAAGTATTTGTGGAAGAAGAAGAGATAGCTGAAATAAAACAAAAACTGACTTTTTTTAAACCGAAATTTGAAATAGCGGGAAAAAACTGGAAAGTAAATGGAAATATATGGGGACATGAATATACAATAAGCAATTCAGAAGGAAATGTGGCAAAAATAGAAAAAGAATGGATGACTTGGGGAGACAGTTATCTTATAGATATAAATGACAGTCAGGATGAAATTTCGGTTATGACAGTAGTTTTGGCTATTGATGCGGTTATGACAGGGAAAAATTAGGAAAATAGGTCTGTCTGAAAAAAATATAGGAAGAAATTTCCGGAAGTCACATATATACTTATAAAAATTGAATGGAAGATAAAAACAACAAGGAGAAAAAATGAGTTTAGTACAGTTTAACAGGGTATATAAGCAGTTTGCAGGAGAATATATATTGAAAGATATAAATTTTACAATAGAGGCAAAAGACAAAATAGGTCTTGTGGGTCTTAACGGAGCCGGAAAATCAACAATTATAAGACTTCTTTTAGGAAAGGAAAGAATTGACGGAACTGAAAGAAATCAGAACGAAATAGGAGATATTATTAAAAGTCCATCATTAAAAATAGGTTATCTTTCTCAAAATCATGAGTTCTCTGATGAAAAAAATACAATTTACGAAGAAATGATGTCAGTATTTTCAGAAGAAAGAAAAATATGGAATGAATTACAGAAAATAAATATGCTTTTAGGAATTGAAACGGGAGAAGACCTTGAAAAACTTATAAATAAGTCAGCAGAGCTGTCTTCGCTTTATGAAGCAAAAAACGGATACGAAACGGAATATAAAATAAAACAAATACTGACAGGACTTGAACTGACAGAAGAATATTACGGACTGTATTTGAAAGATTTAAGCGGAGGGGAAAGAACAAGAGTATCCCTTGCAAAACTTCTACTTATTGAGCCTGACTTACTTATACTTGACGAGCCTACAAATCATCTGGACTTAATTTCCATAGAGTGGCTTGAAGAGTATCTGAAAAGATACAATAAGGCATTTTTATTAGTTTCCCATGACAGGATATTTTTAGACAGCGTATGTAACAAAATATATGAAATTGAAAATAAGAAACTGTATAAATACGATGGAAATTTTTCATCTTTCATACTTCAGAAAGAAATGATACTGAAAGGTGAAATAAAAAGATATGAAAAAGAGCAAGAAAAAATAAGAAAAATGGAAGAATATATCGACAGATTCCGTGCCGGAATTAAAGCAAGACAGGCCAAAGGAAGACAGAAGATACTTGACAGAATCGAGCGTATGGATGATCCTGTATTTAACCCTCGAAGAATGAAATTAAAATTTGAGACAGAGGGCATTACAGGTGATAATGTACTGAAAGTAAAAAATATTGAAAAAAGTTTTGGAGATAAAAAAGTTCTGAATAATATAAGTTTTGATTTGTTTAGAGGGGAAAGAGTAGGCATAATAGGAAAAAACGGGATAGGAAAATCCACTCTTTTAAAAATAATTATAAATAAACTCCGACAGGATAAAGGTACTGTGGAATTCGGTTCCAGAGTAAAAATAGGATACTATGATCAGGACCATCAGGATTTACATAGTGAAAATAACATACTTCAGGAAATAAATGTTTCTCTTAATTTAACTGAAGAATATTTGAGAACTCTTGCAGGAGGATTTCTTTTTTCAGGAGAAGAAGTACTCAAAAAAGTTGAAAAACTGAGTGGAGGAGAAAAAGTAAGAATAGCTTTTTTAAAACTGTATATGAAAAAAGCAAATTTTCTCATACTTGATGAGCCGACGAATCATCTCGACATTTACTCTGTGGAAGTTCTTGAAGAGGCTCTTGAAGATTTTGACGGTACAATGCTTGTAGTGTCTCATAACAGACATTTTTTGGACAGTGTATGTAATACGATTTATTATCTTGATGAAAAAGGTCTTACAAAATTTAAAGGAAATTATGAAGAATACAGGAAAAGTTTGAAAAACAATAAAAGTAATTTGCAGATGATGACTGATATTGAAGTTAAAGAAGAGAGAAAACTTTCTTATCATGAACAGAAAGAACTGAGCAGGAAAATTGCTAAACTGAAAAGGGAAATAGTAAAACTTGAAGAAGAAATGGAAAGAATTTCAGTTCAGCGGGAAAAGTTAAACAATGAGTATGAAGATGCAGGAAAAAAAAATGATGTAGAAAAATTAATGGAAATTCAGGAACAGTTTAACAGGATTGATGAGGAAGAAATGAATAAAATAGAAGAATGGGATATGAAAAGCAAAGAGCTAGAAAAAATCGAAAAAAAGTAATAATAAAATTATTGCAAATAAATATAAAAAATAGAAAGATAGAAAGGATGAAGTATTATGAAACTAAGAAAAAACGGAATGCTTTATGGAATTTTGACAATGCTTATTTTAATAAGCGGACTTAATGCTTTTTCTTCAGGAAAAAAAGCTGCAAAAAAAGAGAAAAAGGAAAATTGTTATACAATTCCCGGAGAACCGGGCTGTTTCACAGATTTGTCAACAAATGAAGGGATAAAAAAGACACTGGAAATGAGCGAAAAAAAGAGAGAACTGTACAAATATGCCGAAAAATATTTTAAAAAAGGAAGATTTGGTAATGAAAGTGTAGGATTTATCGACTATCCTAAAGGAGAAGAGTGGGTACTGTTTGTAGATCCTGATGCCCCTGTGGAAATGTTTCAAATAGCACGTAGGGCTTCCGATATTTACAGTTTGCTCGCATTAAGAAGCCGGAATGGACAAATAGCTGATATGACTCTTATAAAAGAGCTTGTAGAAGGATCGTACAATAGATACCTGAATGCAGGTCAGCCTGCATCCAATATGATAAAAAAAGAAATTACAATTAACGGTTATAAAGGAATGCAACTGAAAATAAAAAATATTTCGGGAAAGACATTTATACAGAATTATATTATAAACGGACAGAAAATTCATATGGTTAGTGCTGAAGGTAGTCCGGAATATATAGATGAAATGGAAAAATTAATATTAAAATCGTGGAATCCTGAAAGATAAAAAATATCTGAAAAAATAGAGTAAAAATATTCCGGAATTATCATAAATAAAAAATTGAAAAAATATAAAATTTAAAGGAGAAATTATGAAAAAAATATTTGCAGTTTTATTTTTAATAGTATCGGTCTGTATATTTTCAAATTTAAAAGAAGAAAATGTGATTTCTCAGAAAGAATTACTACAAAAATTGGATTTTTCAAAAGTTCAAATATATGAAAAATATAAAGAAGTTTATGCAAGAAAAGCAGTTGAAGGGGAAAAAATAAAAACATATACAAAAGACGGATTTGAAACGGAAAATACAGCTAAAAAGGGAGATTATATAGTAAAAAACAATACAGAAGCAAAGGAAATGTACATCATTTCAGAAGAAAAATTTAATTCGAGATATGAATTTAAAGCTGTTGCAGACAGTGAATGGAAAATTTATAAACCGATAGGGAAAATAAAAGGAATAAAAGTGAATGTAAAAATTTTAAAGCAACTGGGAATTAAAAAAGGAAAGAAAGAATTTTATATTATAGCAAATTGGGGAGAAAAAATGACAGTCAAAATTAATGATTATCTTGTTTCTCCGCTTGATAATACTGAAGTTTACAGAATAGCTGAAAAAGAGTTTTTTGAAACTTATAGGGAAATAAAATAACGTAAAATTAAAATGTTTCTTTTCGTGAGAGTAGACTACAGCACTAATATTTAAGCTATCATTTCATTGCAAAGTTTTTAATTTTCAAAAATACTCGTTATGCTTGAAAAATTATAAATAATGTTTTTCAAGCATAATTTTATTAACGGGAAATGTTTAAAATTTTCTATATAATAGATTTTGATTTTATTTGAAGTAAATTAAAGCAAATTGAAATGAAAACATATTTAATAGAGTGGAGTTTATAAAAACTCTCAGTTTTAAACGGTTTTTATCTAAAGATATTTTTAGTTAATTGACATAATGGGAGTGACTTTTATTGAACTGAAAACTTAGAAAAATTTAAAATTATACCTGAAACAATATGGATATATTTTATAAATCATTTAAAAATAAAACGATATAAAAAATATAATTTATAAAAAATACGAAAAACAATAAAAATCTTGACACTTAGGCTCAAATATTATAAAATAATCAGGTTATAACTCATAAACTAAATGCTGAAAAAATATGTATTTTATTGTACATAATTTTTGGAGTGAATTTAGAGTAAATCGCTATATCCTATGTGGATATACAGTATGTTTGATAAAGAAACATAGATTGAAGAAATGAGCTTTTTAAAAGTTTTAGTTTATAAAATAACAGAGAATATATAATAGAATGTTGGAAGGAGGAAACATGCCTACTATTAATCAATTAGTAAGATTTGGTAGAAGTACATCTGAAAAAAAGAAAAAATCACCTGCATTAAAAGGAAATCCACAAAAAAGAGGTGTGTGTGTCAGAGTATATACAACTACACCTAAAAAACCGAATTCAGCCTTAAGAAAGGTAGCAAGGGTTAAACTTGTAAACGGAATTGAAGTTACAGCATACATCCCGGGAATCGGACATAATCTTCAGGAACATAGTATTGTCCTTATAAGAGGAGGAAGAACAAAGGATTTGCCGGGGGTTAGATATAAAATAATCAGAGGTGCTTTAGATACTGCGGGAGTAGTAAATAGAAAACAGGCAAGATCCAGATACGGAACTAAGAAACCTGCTGCGGCAAGTTCAAACTAAAATTTTTAAAAAGTAAGGAGGACAAATAGTGTCAAGAAGAAGAAGAGCAGAAAAAAGAGACGTTTTACCTGATTCTCAATTTAATGATAAAGTAGTAACAAAATTTATAAACGGATTAATGAAAGACGGGAAAAAATCATTAGCTGAAAAAATATTTTATACAGCATTGAAAGAAATAACTGAAGAAACTCAAGAAGAAGGAATTGAAATCTTTAGAAGAGCTATGGAAAATGTAAGACCACAGCTGGAAGTAAGATCGAGAAGAATCGGAGGGGCGACTTATCAAGTTCCTGTTGAAGTGAGAAAAGAAAGACAACAGGCATTGGCAATAAGATGGCTTGTAAGATATACAAGAGAAAGAAAAGAATACGGAATGGTAAACAAATTGAAAAAAGAACTGATTGCTGCAGCAAATAATGAAGGCGGCTCAGTTAAGAAGAAAGACGACACATATAAAATGGCGGAAGCTAACAGAGCGTTTGCACATTATAAGTGGTAATCAGAAGTTTTGATTTGTACATTTATCAGGCAATAAATTGATAAGGAGGAAATAACGGAATGGCAAGAAAAGTTGCTTTGAAAGATACTAGAAACATTGGTATCATGGCACATATAGATGCCGGAAAAACAACTACAACTGAAAGAATATTGTTTTATACAGGAGTTAACCATAAAATCGGAGAGGTTCATGAAGGAGCCGCTACAATGGATTATATGGAACAGGAACAGGAAAGAGGAATTACAATTACATCTGCAGCAACTACTGCATTTTGGAACGGAAATAGAATTAATATAATAGACACACCAGGTCACGTGGACTTTACGGTGGAAGTAGAAAGATCACTAAGAGTGTTGGATGGAGCTGTTGCAGTGTTCTCTGCCGTTGACGGAGTTCAGCCGCAATCAGAAACTGTATGGAGACAGGCGGATAAATATAATGTACCGAGAATGGCATTTTTAAATAAAATGGACAGAATAGGAGCGGACTTTAATATGTGTGTAAACGATATTAAAGAAAAACTGGGAGGGAACGGAATACCTCTTCAACTGCCTATAGGTGCCGAAGATGCTTTTGAAGGTGTTATAGACCTGATAACTATGAAAGAATATTTGTTTAAAGATGAAACAATGGGAGCGGATTATTTAGTAAAAGATGTAAGAGCGGAATTGTTGGAAGAAGCTCAAACTGCGAGAGAACATATGTTGGAATCGGTAGTTGAAACTGATGATGAATTAATGGAAAAATATTTCGGAGGAGAGGAAATCTCTGAAGAAGAAATAAGAAAAGCCATAAGAATTGCTACAATAAGCGGAATAATAGTGCCTGTGTTATGCGGGACTGCATTTAAAAACAAAGGGATACAGCCTTTGCTTGATGCAGTAGTATATTATATGCCGTCACCTGTAGATATCGGAGCAGTAAAAGGTGTAGATCCTAAAACTGAAGAACCTATGGAAAGAGAGCCGTCTGATGACGAACCTTTCTCAGCGTTGGCATTTAAAATATTAACGGATCCGTTTGTAGGGAGACTTTCGTTCTTCAGAGTTTATTCGGGAATTTTAAATAAAGGTTCATATGTATTGAACTCTACAAAAGGTAAAAAAGAAAGAATGGGAAGATTACTCCAAATGCATGCTAACAAAAGAGAAGAACTTGATGTGGTTTACTCAGGAGATATTGCTGCGGCAGTAGGACTTAAGGATACTACTACAGGAGATACTCTTTGTGATGACAGTAAGCCTATAATACTTGAAAAAATGGAATTCCCTGATACAGTTATACAGATAGCCGTTGAGCCAAAAACAAAAGCCGATCAGGAAAAGATGGGAACCGCTCTTGCAAAACTGGCTGAAGAAGATCCTACATTTAAGGTAACAAGTAATCAGGAAACAGGGCAGACACTGATTTCAGGAATGGGAGAACTTCATTTGGAAATCATTGTAGACAGAATGAAAAGAGAATTTAAAGTTGAGGCTAATGTAGGGAAACCTCAAGTTGCATACAGAGAAACAATTACAGGAAATTCGGATGTTGAAGAAAAATATGCTAAACAATCTGGAGGTAGAGGACAATACGGACATGTTAAAATCAGAGTGGAATCAAATCCTGATAAAGGTTATGAATTTGTAAATGAAGTTACAGGAGGAGCGATACCGAGAGAATATATACCTGCCGTAGATAAAGGAATACAAGAAGCCTTGGAAGCCGGAGTTGTAGCAGGATATCCTGTACAGGACGTAAAAGTAACTCTTTATGACGGGACTTATCATGAAGTCGATTCATCAGAAATGGCATTTAAAATAGCAGGATCAATGGCTATAAAAAAAGCCATGAGAGCTGCAAATCCTGTGTTGTTGGAACCTATATTCAAAGTGGAAGTTACAACGCCTGAAGAATACATGGGAGATGTTATTGGAGACTTGAATTCAAGAAGAGGACAAGTATCAGGAATGACTGACAGAAACAATGCGAAAATAATTAATGCTCAAGTACCTTTATCACAAATGTTCGGTTATGCCACAGACTTGAGATCGAAAACTCAGGGAAGAGCATCATATTCAATGGAATTTGAAAAATATGTACAGGTTCCTAACAATATAGCTCAACAAGTAATAGCTGAAAGACAAGGTAAATAAGATTATTACAAAATTTGAAAAAAATATGGAAATTTGAAACAGAGATCACAATATATAGGAATATAATAAAATTTAATAAAATCGGAGGAAAAAAAGGATGGCAAAAGCTAAATTTGAGAGAAGTAAACCACACGTAAACGTAGGGACAATAGGACACGTAGACCACGGTAAGACAACGACA
>NZ_RQYW01000023.1 GCF_003932895.1 Leptotrichia sp. OH3620_COT-345
GGATCAGGTATTACCTCGGAAAATATATTGAAATTAAAAAACAGCAGCATTACAAAAGCTACCGTTTTTCTGAACAATTTATCTTTAAAATATTGTTTTAATCCTAAAATATATTTACTTTCTCTCATATACTTCACTTCCTTAATTATTTATTTTTTAGTTATATTTATTTTAAGTTATTTATTAGTAATCTTATCACATTTGTTTATATTTTACAATCCTTTTATTCATTTTAATATACAAAATTAAAACATATCTTAAAAAATCTTGATATTTTTGCATATTACACTATATAAATTATTTTTGTAAGATATCAAATATACTAAGTTTATTAGCTCTTATATTAAAATCTTTTCAATATCTTAAACAACTGAAATTATTATTTTAAATATAATTATTACTTACTCTCTATTATCTTTTGTAAAAACAAAAAATACTCTGATACCTTTTAAAGATATCAGAGTAACTTTTTTTATTTAAAATGCTTCAATATTTCTTTTTAACACTCAAATTTTACAACATAAAAAATATTAAAATAAATATCATAAAAATAAGTCAATAATAAATAATTATCTTTTACGTCTATTTTTTCTTTCCATTTCTCTTCGTTCTCTTCTTGACATTGGTCTTTGAGCCATTTGTTTATCTTTTGAAGTTATTTCCCCGTCATTTTCGTCTAAAATATCATGTTCATATTTAACGTTTCTTACTTCCTCATGTTTTAAATTTCCTGTTTCCTCTTCACCTTTAATTCTAAGTTTTAGTATAAATGAACTTGTTTCTCTTTTTATTGCATCTATCATTTCATTATAAATATCAAATCCTACAATTTTATAATCATTAATAGGATTTCTTTGTCCATAGGATCTTAGCCTTATACCTTCTCTTAATTCGGTTAAGTCTTTTAAATGCTGCCTCCATTTCTGATCAAGTACTTCAAGCATTATATATCTTTCAATTCTTCTGAATGTTTCTTCTCCTACTAGCTGCTCTTTTAAATTATATTTTTCTACTAAATCTTCGTAAACGGTTTCAATTATAGTTTCCTTATCCGAATTTTTTAAATTTTCAGACAATTCATAGTCAAAAATTTCTCTGAATTTATCTTCCAATAAATTAATATCTCTTGTCTCTCCAATAATGGACATATTTACAGTATCTTCTACAGTTTCTCTCATCATGTCCAATATAAGTTCCTTTAGCTCTTCATTTTTAAGAACCTGATCTCTCTGAGTATAAATTACTTCTCTTTGTTTATTATTTACATCATCATACTCTATTAAACTTTTTCTTGATGAAAAATTTCTACTTTCAATTCTTTTCTGAGCATTTTCTACAACTTTCGTAATCTGTTTATGTCTTATTTCTTCATCTTCATCAAGTTTCAGGAATTTCATCATTGACTTAAGTCTGTCTCCTCCGAAAAGTCTCATTAAATCATCTTCAGCAGACAAATAAAACTCTGAAGTTCCGGGATCTCCCTGTCTTCCTGCACGTCCTCTCAATTGATTATCTATACGTCTGCTTTCATGTCTTTCAGTACCCAATATGAACAGTCCGCCTGCTTCCAGAACTTTTTTCTTATTTTCCTCACAGTCTCTTGCATAAGCACTGTATGCCTCTTTATATTCTTCCGTACCTTTTTCGGCAACTTTTAAGGCAAATGATTCAGGATCTCCTCCAAGTTTTATATCTGTACCTCTTCCCGCCATGTTTGTGGCAATAGTTACTGTCTTAAATCTACCTGCTTGGGAAATTATTTCCGCCTCTCTTGCATGATACTTCGCGTTCAGAATTTCATGAGGTATTTTTTCTTTTTTCAGCAATGCAGATACATCTTCCGAATGTTCTATAGATGCAGTTCCTACAAGTACAGGCTGTCCTTTAGCATAAAGTTCTTTTATTTTTTTAGCTATTGCTTTATATTTTGCATTTTTTGTCATATATATGACATCTGACAAGTCCTGTCTTATAACAGGTTTATTTGTAGGAACTTCTATAACTCTCAATTTATATATCTGCTTAAATTCCTCTTCTTCAGTTTTTGCCGTTCCCGTCATTCCTGATAATTTGTCATACATCCTAAAATAGTTCTGTAAAGTAATTGTCGCAAGAGTCTGATTTTCCCCTGCTACTTCAAGCTTTTCCTTAGCTTCTATTGCCTGATGAAGTCCATCTGAATACCTTCTTCCTTCCATCAGCCTTCCTGTAAATTCATCGACAATGATTACTTCTCCTTCATCGTTTATAATATAATCTCTATCCAATTTAAATAACTCTTTCGCTTTTAATGCTTGTGTTAAAAAATGTGTAAGTTCGACATTTTCAGGTGAGTAGAGGTTATCAATTTTCAATATTTTTTCTACATTCTTAATCCCTTTATCGGTGATTGTAACTGTATGAGATTTTTCATCAACTTCGTAGTCTTCCCAGTCCTCATCGGGAATAACCGTATTCTTTTTATCTTTTATTTCTTCAGTTTTATAACTTCTCTTCAATTTTACAGCCACTTCTGCAAATGTATTATACCACTCTGTAGTTTCTTCAGCTGCTCCTGAAATTATTAACGGTGTTCTTGCTTCATCTATTAAAATTGAATCTATCTCATCGACAATGGCATAATTATGTCCTCTCTGAACTTTATCCGCCATATCTCCGACCATATTATCCCTTAAATAGTCAAATCCGAATTCATTATTTGTTCCGTATGTTATATCCGAATCATAAGCTCTCTTTCTTTGCTGATTGGATATATTCGCTACTATTACCCCCGATGTAAGACCAAGAAAATCATATATTTCTCCCATTGTGTCCCTATCTCTTTTTGCCAGATAATCATTAACCGTCACTACATGGACACCTTTTCCCGTAAGGGCATTCAAATAAATAGGCAATGTCGACATAAGAGTCTTTCCTTCTCCTGTTTTCATTTCTGCAATTCTTCCATTATGAAGTATCATTCCCCCAATTAATTGAACATCATAAATTCTCATTCCGGTAAGTCTTTTAGCAGTTTCCCTTACTGTAGCAAATGCCTCGACAAGTAAATCGTCAAGAGTTTCTCCTTTTTCTATTCTTTCCCTAAATTCACTTGTCTTGTTTTTCAATTCATCATCTGTCAATTTCTCAAATTCGGGTTCTATATCATTTATATGTTCTACCGTTCTTCTCATTTTTTTTATTTCACGCTCATCAGCAGTTCCAAATATTTTTTTTCCTAACTGTTTTAACATCTCAATAATAATGTGTTTATAACACATCTCCTCTCTTTGTAGTTTTATTTCTTATGATTTAATTTCAAAATAAAATTTTCTATTCAATCAGCTTCAAATTATTTTCAGAGTTTTTCAAAGTTTTTATGCTGAAACTCTCTTCTGTTTTTTCTTTATTTATTTTTTTTTCACAAAAAAATAAATAAAATTTTGAAATTTTATGTCTATCTCTACTAATACTGAAAAAATATTTATTTTCTTTTGCTTTTTTTTCTTTTTCTTTGCGTTTTTCAATACGTTTCAATTCTTTTTTCAAATATTTATTATATTTTATACTTTCTATTTGATTTACTTCGGTTATTAACTGCCTTATATCTTCATAGCTCAAATCATTTTCATTTACAAGAATATTCAGCTGTCTGTTAAAACTGGCAGTTCCTAAAAGACTTGAATAACTCATTACAAATACGAAACATGTTATAATAAAGACAATTTTTTTATTTTTTTTCATCTTAACATTTTTCTCCGTTAATTTTTATCTGTCTATACAATATCGCTGAATATTATATCATTATTTTTCTTTAATGTCTATGACAGAGAATTTTAAATTCTATTCGTCTTTTTATTTTTATTTTATTAGAATTTTCTACTATTTCATTTACAACCAGTCACTTATTTTATGTTCACATAAAAATTTATTTGAAAATAGTATATCAGTTATGCTATAATAAACAACTGATTAAAGAAATAAAATATGAAAAATACCATTTTTATTGATTAATCATATCAAAAAACAGCAAAAATACTATAAATATACTATAAATAGGAAATAATTAAAGATGTTTGGGATAATCCATCTGTAAAAAAAACCTTTTGGAATACGTATGTCTGACAAAAGGATATACGTATTTTTTTATATTTACAGTAATATTGACTGTAATTATTTATAATTAAATAAAATAGGAGGAAAAATGCTCGAATTTTTTAAAATATTCCGTTTCGGAATGAATGAACTTTTATGGATTGGATATCTAATATTCAATTTTACTGCTATTATATTGGCTTACAGATTTTGGGGAAAAATAGGATTATTTGCTTTAGTTCCTTTATCTATAGTTATTGCAAATATACAAGTTGTTAAAATGATGACTTTATTCGGCGTAGAAACTACAATGGGAAATATAGCTTTTGGAGGAGTATTTTTAATATCCGACATACTTTCTGAAAATGAAGGTAAAAAATATGCAAAAAAGGTGGTATCAATAGGATTCATCTCGATGATATTTACTATGATAGTAATGCAAATAATGTTAAAAATAAAGACAGGATCAGGTGACATTATGCAGGAACATTTAAGTCAAATTTTTGGATTACTCCCTCAAATTGCTCTAGGAAGTGTTTCGGGATTTGTTGCTTCGCAGGCCTTTGATATATGGGCTTATCAAATAATAAAAAAAATACGTCCGGAATATAAAGATATATGGATTAGAAATAATGCAAGTACAATGATAAGTCAGATTATAGATAATATAATATTCACATTTATTGCATTCTGGGGCATATATTCAGTGCATCAAATGATCGTAATAGTGTTCTCAACATATTTTTTAAAATTATTTATAGCTTTTGCAGATACCCCTTTTGTTTATATAGCCACATTATGGAAAAAACAAGGTAAAATAAAAGAATTAGGAGCTGAAAATGAATAGATACAGTATAATAACCGAAAAAAATCCGAGAGAAATTGTGTTATTAAAAGGGTATAAATGTGCTTACGGAAAATGTGCATTCTGTAACTACATACTTGACAATACTGATGATGAAAAAGAAATGGAAAAAGTAAATTTTGAAGTATTAAAAAATATAAAGGGAAATTTCGGAGTTCTGGAAGTTATAAATTCCGGTTCAGTATTTGAATTAAGTAAAGCTACTTTGAAAAAAATAAAAAATATATGTGATGACAAAAATATAAAAGTCATTTATTTTGAAGCATATTTCGGATATTTAAAAAGACTAGATGAAATAAGAGAATATTTTAAAAATCAGGAAATAAGATTTATAATAGGGATCGAAACATTCAATAATTATTACAGAACACAAGTATTGAAAAAAAATTTCATGTTAAACGACACTGTCCTAAAACAATTGAAAGAACAATATCAGACAGCATTATTAATGATTTGTACTCATGGTCAAACAAAAAAACAGATATTATCAGATATAGAGCAGGCAAAAAAGCATTTTAAAGAAGTCGTAATAAGTATATTTATAGACAACGGTACGGAAATCAAAAGAGACGAAAAACTTGTAAAATGGTTTTTAAAAGATATTTTCCCTGTATTAAATAAAGAAAAAAACATTGAAATATTAGTAGATAATAAAGATTTTGGAGTATATGTTCAGTAAATTTAATATTTAAATTAAAATCATTCAGTTTCTTTAATGAATACATAAACTTTAAAAAGTGTAACAAAATATGTGAATTTAATTCATTTATAAAGGAGATATAAATTAATCTTTTATCCTAATATATTACTAAAAATTTTTTAACAACTTTACTAATAAAAAATAAAATTTGAAAAATAAAAAAATCAAGGTATACTACTAATAGCGAACATCTACAGATTGTAGTTAAATGATTAAGGAGATGATTTAATGAATGTAAAATTACAGACAAAGTATGACCTATATATTGATGGAAAGTGGATACCTTCATTTGACAAAAAGACATTAACAGTAATTAATCCTGCTACAGGTGAAAAGCTTACAGAAATTTCCGAAGCTACTCCTCAGGATGTTGATAATGCAGTAAAAGCTGCACAGAAATCTTTTGAAACTTGGAAAGATACATCTCTTGTAGAAAGACAAAATATTTTATTAAAAATAGCTGATATTATTGAACAAAATAAAGAATATCTTGCAACTATAGAAACACTGGACAACGGAAAGCCTATTCGCGAAACTATAGCAGCCGATATTCCTCTTGGAGCCGATCATTTTCGTTATTTTGCAGGAGCTCTTCGTACAGAAGAAGGTACTGCAAATATAATAGATGGAAACACAATGAATATAATTCTTCGAGAACCTATAGGAGTTGTAGGCCAAATTATTCCTTGGAATTTTCCGTTTCTTATGGCAGCATGGAAATTAGCTCCCGCATTAGCAGCAGGATGTACAGTAGTACTTAAGCCTTCAAGCCATACTTCTCTTTCTGTACTCGAACTTATGAAACTTATAAGTGATGTAGTTCCTGCAGGAGTAATTAATATTATTACAGGAAGCGGTTCAAAATCGGGTGACTATATATTAAAACATAAAGGATTTAAAAAATTGGCATTTACAGGGTCTACAGCAATAGGGCAAAATGTATATTCAGCAGCTTGTTCACATATGATACCTGCAACACTGGAATTAGGTGGAAAATCTGCAAATATATTTTTTGACGATTGTAACTGGGATATAGCCATAGAAGGAGCACAAATGGGTATTCTGTTCAATCAGGGACAAGTATGTTCGGCCGGTTCACGTATATTTGTACAGGATACAATCTATGATAAATTTGTAAATTCACTTGCAAAAATATTTGATAAAGTAAAAGTTGGAGATCCGCTTAACTCTGATACTCAAATGGGATCACTGATTTATGAAAAACACCTAAAAGATGTTCTTAATTATATAGAAATAGGTAAAAAAGAAGGTGCCCGTTTAGTAACAGGAGGATATCGTATAGAAGATGAAGAACATAAAAACGGATTTTATATAAGACCTGCTATTTTTGCAGATGTAACTAATGATATGAAAATAGCACAGGAAGAAATTTTTGGACCTGTTGTCACAATTCAAAAATTCCATACTGAAGAAGAAGTTATAAAACTTGCCAATGATAGTATATATGGGTTAGGTGGTGGATTGTTTACCCGTGATCTTAACCGTGCAGTTCGTGTTTCAAGAGCTATTGAAACAGGTCGTATGTGGGTTAATATTTATAACATCTTCCCTGCAGGTGCTCCTTTCGGAGGATATAAACAGTCAGGAATAGGACGTGAAACTCATAAAATTATACTTGAACATTATACACAAATGAAAAATATAATTATAAATTTAAATGAAAAAACTGTCGGATTATATGAAACAGAATAATGAAAAAGAAAAAATAAGGACTTAAATAAGTCCTTATTTTAATGATTTTCTGATATAATAATTATATTTAAAAATTTGTAATCGACAACAGGGTTATGAAAACAGAAATAAGTTTCATAAGAAATCATTAAAATAATTTAAATATTGAATTTTTATTTCAATATTATTATATTTTTATTACATTTTTGTACTAAAGCTACTTTCTACCTTTCAAGATTCAAATTTTACAACCTGAAAAATATTTAAGTGAGCATCATACAAACATCCTTTTCTGTTTTTATAGCAAATAAAAATTTTTAAATATTTGTGAAAATATATAAAATTTAAGTTGATTTGTTTCTTGCACTAAACTTTTTACTATATTACACTTGTTATTATAATCATCTACAAAAAAGATCGGAAGTATTTTGAGTAAACTTTTTTCAAAAAAATATAAAAAATATTAAATTTTCTCTTTTCAAAGTACAATAATTTTTAAAGATTTATAAAATTTTGTAAATAACATATGAAAAAAGCTGAATCCACATTCAGCCATTTTTTAAGGACGTAATTCAGCTAACTTCTCCAAATTAATATCAGCATCATAATCCACATTATCAAAATCAAACCCACTTAATTGCATAAATTCTTCTCTTGCCCCGGCATAATCACTTATTTCCTTAAAATTTTCAGGTGTAACTTTTTTCCATAATGTCTCTACTTCAGCCTGAACATCTTCTCTCATTTCCCAATTATCCGGTCGTAATCTTCTTTCAGAGTCTATCTCAGGCTTTCCTCCATAAACCATATCTTTAAGAAGTCTATGTTTCTGTTCAATAGTTCCTTCATGTATACCTTTTTCTTTCATTACTTTGTAGAGTAATGCAGCATATAACGGGAATATAGGAATAACGGCACTTGCTCTTGTCATAAGAGCTTTACTCAGTGATACATAAGCTTCTCCTTTATACTTATCTTTCAAAAAATCATTTAATACATCTGAAGTATGCTCTAAATCTCTTTTTGCTGCTCCAATAGTACCGTCTTTATAAATCCCGTAAGTTACTTTAGGACCTAAATATGAATACGCAATTGTTTTAAATCCATTTTCCAATACTCCTGCTTCATCAAGAGCATCAACCCAAAGTTTCCAGTCTTCTCCTCCCATTACTTTTACAGTACTGTGAATTTCTTCAGGGGTAGCGATTCCCATAACTGTTTCTTCCATTTCCTCTTTTTCCAAATTTATAGAAGGACCCGTAATTTCTTTTTCAGTTGACTTTAATGTTGATCTGTATGTAATTCCGTCTTTGGGATCCGTTCTTAATGCACTTGCAAGACTATAAATCAAAAGATCAACTTTGCCTCCGAACTCTTCTTTTATATATTTTATAACTTCTTGTTTCATTTCATCTGAAAAAGCATCTCCCATAAAATTTTTAGAAATAAGCCCTTCTTTTCGTGCAGCTTCATTAAAAGCGATTGTATTCCACCAACCTGCTGACCCTGTTCTTTTTCCTTCTATTCCTTTTTCATATGCTACTCCGATAGTATCTGCTCCGGCTCCAAATGCTAAAGAAATTCTGGAAGCAAGACCGTATCCTGAAGAAGAACCTATTATTAAAACTTTTTTAGGTCCCGTATATTTATCTTGAGATTTTACATAGTCAATTTGCCTTTTTACAAACTCATAAGCCCCTATAGGATGATTAACAAGAGCCAGACTTCCTTTTAATTTAGGTTTTATAACCATTTTTCCCTCCTAAAAATATTTTATCACTAAAGTATACAATAATTATTTAAAATTTACAATAGGAATAATCACCCTTTTTGAAAAAACTTCCCAAAACTCTTATTTTAAATTATTTCAAATCCAAAAGTTTTCAAATAGAATATAAATTAAGTACTTACTTTACTAACATAACAGTTGGCACAGTCGGCACTCTATGTCCCAATTTATTTCCCGGTGTTGAATTTCCAAGCCAATTATAAATAAATTTTATCTGGTCATCATAATGACGTATACATTTATGTGATTCAGGAAATGTTCCTATTTTTCTTGCAGTAACCGCTTTTCTGGCTTTTCTCGTTTCTTTAGGTTCAAATAGTGAAGGAATACTGTGCATATATCCTCCTCCACTAAATCTTACTGCATTATTTGCATCTCCTACTACAGTTTTATTGTCTGATCCCGTATATTGCATTACAGGTTTTGAATATGCTATTAAAAACGCTCCGTAAGGAGTGGCATATGAATTTCCTGAATCTTTTCCTGTAGTTATAAAAGAAGTCGTAACTACATTCCAAGTATTTAAATCCGGATTTTTTTCTATAATCATTTCATTCTGACTGTGTCTGTCCACATATATAAATCTTGTAATTTCATTTGTAATTTTACTATCTTTGAGTAATGCTTTTTTTGATTTTTTTAAATAGTATGTTCCATTATCATATACATCGACTTTCACTTTCAGATATTTGTCTGTTTCTTCAATAATAGTCATTAAACTTCTATCAGGTAAATTAATAAAATCTTTAAAACTGGAACTTAAATATGCTCTTTCACTTTGGTTTTCTCTATTTCCATATTTATCCTTAACTGAACCGTTTCCTCCTCCTAAAGGAACATAATCATCCAAAACGTATATTTTCTGACCTTTTGATATGGCATCGGAAACAAATTTATTAGTTTTTTCAACCTTTTTCATCATATCATGCCAGTCAAATTCTCTTTTTATTGCAGATGTACTTAATACATATCCCAATTTCCCGTCAAAATACACTTCATACCATTCGGATATCCCATTTTTAATATTAGTTTTTACTTTCCCTATAACTTTATATTTGTGAGCATAAGATGCCTTTTTTAATACTGCGGAATTTTTATTAGGCTCTTTTCTTATATTTACTGAAGTTTTTATAAAAATAAATTCATCCATATCACGTGGAGAATTTTTCCCGTACTTATAATCAAAAGTAAGATTTTCAGGTCTCTCTTTTAAATAATAAGCAGTATATGAATAAGGACCTTTTATAAGTTTATCGGTTTTTATTGGAGATTTATCAGATACTTTTTCGATATCTTTATCAGGTTTTTCATCAGGGACAGGTTCTTTGGAAACTTTTCCTACATCTTCCTTTAAATCTTCAGGTACAGTTGCTTTGTCTTCAATTTCTTTTTTTACATCGGTTTTTATATTATTATTATTTATAGTCATTTTCTCACTATTTGTATTGACTATTTTATCTGAATAACTATTAGATTGAATATTTAAAGCTGTTTCTTTCTTTTTTTCTTTTTTAGGATACTTTTTCACAAATTCTTTTGAAAACTTATTGAATTCTTTTTGAAAATTATTTCTTTCAAATACTTTCTCAATTGTTTGTCCCTTTATAAATTTATCATTTTCATGCTTTACATAAGGAATAAATTTCGTGTAAATTTTATCATTTTCTTCAAAATATTCGATTAACAGTCTATCTTTTTTACCGTCTTTATCCAAGTCAGGATTCATTTCCACAGTTTTCCAACTTTTCTGTGACAAAGTATTAATAGATTCTGCCATTGTAACTGTAGTATATACTGCAAAAGATAATAAAGAATATATTATTAAAGATTTAAGTTTTACTAATTTCATTTTTCACCTCATAAAAATTTATTTATAATACAACTGCTATTACAGGTTCATCAGGTATTGTATTATCTCTTACTTTAGTCGTACTTTTTCCATTTATCCAATTCACTATAAATTCTATCTGGTCATCATGATGTCTTACACACTTATGTGATTCTTTATAGGTTCCTATTTTCTGAGCTACTACAGCCTTTATTGCTTCTCTATTTTCTCCATACGAAGCCGGAATTCCATGCATATAAGCTCCTCCACTGAATCTTACAGCATATTTTGCTTCCCCTGCCACAACAATATCATCTCTATTTCCCACTCTTTTATTTCTGGGAATAAGAGATAAATCTTCATCTTTTTTTACACTTCTTGTAAACATCATATATGGTCTTGTAAAAGCTACAAGAAATGCTCCATGAGGTGTTTCATATGAAGAAAAGCCGTTATCTCTTCCTGTAGTAACAAACGAATAAGAAATAATCGCAAAATTATCAGTACTTCCCACTCTTTCTATTATTGCTTCCGTCTGGCTCTCAGGATCAATAGTAATAAATTTATTAACTTTTTCATTTATTTTAATTTTTTTCATTACTCCGGGTTTATCATCTATATAATAAGGTCCTCCATATAAAGGAGTTTCAATTTTTATCATTTCATCTTCTCTTCCTGTTATCCTGAAAATAGTTTGATCCGGTATATTAATTTTTTCTCCATTTTTATTAGCATTTGTATATCCTGTTATACTTTGATTATTTCTGTTTCCAAATCTGTCTTTTGGACTGTAGTAATCATTTGCAAGTGGTCTGTATTGAGTAATTATATATAAATCCGTTTCATTTTTCAGAGAATCGTTTATAAAATTATTCACTGTTTTTATTTTAGAATACATTTCATCCCAATAAAACCCTCTTTTTAAAATATTATTCTGATTTCCCGATATATATCCCTTGATTTTGCCACTATTTTTCTCTATTTCTGTTAAATACCAGAGCTGCTGCTCATTATCTTTAACAGATACGAATTCCAGTAAAATTTTCGGTTTATCTTTATATTTTCCTACAAATGCCACTTCGGAAGAATTATTTGGCATTTGAGTAAACACAGCGGTTTTTTTGACAAATATAAAATTATCCAAATTTTTGGGTGAGTGTTTATCAAATTTAATATCAAACACTATCTGCTCATTGGTATTATCGTCAAGTATCTCAACATATCTAATTTCATTTATCTTTAAATCTTTTGAATAATCATTATAATGTTCTTTTATTTTTTTCAAATTATCTTTAGCTCTTTCCATAGAAAAAATGTTAATTTCATCCTTAAGGGAAATTTGAAAGGCAAATCTGTACCTATTCTCTTCAAAAATATAAATAGAGACTGCCGCCTCAGCTTTTAGTCCATTTTTCTTAGAATTTACAAGTATTTTTTCCTTTACACCGTCTTTATTGAAATCATATTCAAAAAAATCAGAATCAAATCCTGATACTGTCATATTTTCATAATATTCTTCAGGAACATCTATTTTTCCGATAGAAAATGTATTAAAATTCCAAAACAAAACAAATAACGATAGTAATGTTACTCTTTTCCACATATTTTCTCCTTATACAAATTCATAAATTACTTACATTTACAACATATTTTATCATATGTTTTTAATATTTTCAATATGAATTATAAATTACATTTAAGTAATTTAATTTCTTTAAAATTATGCTCCTTTTTTAAAAATTTACTTTCCTTTTTTTAGATTTTTTTATAAAAAAGACATTCCTCTATGGAATGCCCTATTATTAAGTTAAAATGCAGGTATTACACTTCCTGTATATTTCTCTTCCAAATATTTTTTTACTTTTTCACTTTGTAACACTTTTATTAATTTTTGTATCTTTTCTTCATTTTCTCTTCCTTTTAAAACTGTAACTATATTTACATAGGGAGAGTCTTTGTCTTCCACAAGTATAGTATCATCTTTAAAAGAAAGCTTTGCATCCAAAGCAAAGTTGCTGTTTATAATAGCTGCTGTAACTTCTCCAAGTCTTGGCGCAAGCTGCTCAGGAGCAAGCTGTTCTATTTTCAGATTTTTATTATTTTCTGTAATATCAGATAATACTGAATCCAGTTTTGTATTGTCCTTTAATTTTATAACTCCTGCTTTATCAAGAAGAATTAAGGCTCTTCCTCCGTTTGTAGGATCATTAGGTATTAAAATTGTATCTCCGGCTTTCAAATCATTTATATTCTTAATTTTTTTTGAATAAACAGCCATAGGTTCCACATGTATTTTTCCTACTGATACAAGTTCCATTCCATTTTTTTGAGCAAATTCTTCCATATATGGAATATGTTGAAAAAAGTTTGCATCCAGACTTTTATCTCCCAATCCTTTATTCGGTTGTATATAATCATTGAACTGTACAATTTCCAATTCAACTCCCTCATTTTTTAGATCATCCTTTATTAACTCGAGCAATTCCTGATGCGGTACCGGAGTTGCACCTACTACAAGCTTTTCAACTTTTTTGTCTATACTTGTATTTGTAACACCTTTCTCTTCTTTCTTTTCTTCTTTTGAACCTCCGCATGAGAGTATAAAAAGTAATGTCAGTAATCCTAACAGTAATTTTTTCATTTTTAATCCTCCTAATATTTTTTTGTTTTTTATATAATATAAATAATTTATATCTTATTTTAAAAAGCCGGTATTATCACGTCTTTGTATTTTTCTTCAATATATTTTTTTACTTTTTCTGATTGTAAAGCCTTAAGGAGTTTCTGAATTTTCTCTTCATTTTTTCTCCCTTTTAATGTTGCAAGAACATTTACATAAGGAGAATCCTTTTCTTCAGATAATATTCCGTTATTTTTCGGATTAAGTCCGCTGTCCAAAGCATAACTTCCTGTTATAAAAGCTGCATCTGCTTCTCTGTACCTCGGTGCAATCTGATCAGCTGCAAACTCTACAAATTTTAATTTTTTCATATTTTCTGTGATATCTGACAATTTTGAATCCAGTTTCGTGTTATCTTTGAGTTTAATTAATCCTTTTTTGTCAAGTAACAGTAATGCTCGTGTCAGATTTGTAGGATCATTAGGTATAAATATTATAGCTCCTTCTCTCAGTTCCTCCAAAGATTTTACTTTATCTGAATAAAGAGCCATTGTAGGCAGATAAATTTTTCCTACCGCTTCCATTTCAAATCCGTTTTTTGTACCGAAATTACTCATATAAGGTACATGCTGAAACAAATTCGCATCTGCACTTTTATCTTGCAGTGCTTTATTTGGCTGTATATAATCATTGAATATAAGCACCTCGAGATCTATTTTGTCTTTTTTCAATTCCTCTTTTACAAGTTCTATTAACTCTCCTGCCGGAACAGGAGTAGCCGCTACAACTAACTTTTCATTTTTTCCGTCAGTAATCTTATTGTCCTTCCCATTTCCGCATGATAATATTGTAAATATCAATATTACCGTTAAAAAAATAATTTTTTTCATTTTTACACTTCCTTCCTTTTTTATTATCTTGTTCTTTTTTTGTTTACTAATTTTACTAAACTATTCCCTATAAACTGTATAATTTGTACAAGTACTATAATAACAATAGTCGCTTGCCACATTATTTCAGGATTTAAACGGGTATATCCGTCCACTACCGCAGCATTTCCAAGCCCTCCTCCTCCTATTGATCCTGCTATGGCAGAATATCCTATAAGACTGATTACTGTTAAAGTCAATCCATGAATAAGCGCAGGTAAAGCTTCGGGTATCATTACTTTAAAAATTATTTCATTTGTAGTTGCTCCCATTGATTTTGAAGCTTCTATCAATCCCTCGTTTACTTCTTTCAATGCTCCCTCTATTATTCTCGCTACAAAAGGAGCCGCTCCCAATGACAGCGGTATTATAAATGCCACACTTCCATAGGATTTACCTACAATCTGTCTCGACAAAGGTATTAGTAAAACCATAAGTATTACAAAAGGAATAGATCTGGTAATATTTACAAGTATCATGTCAAGCAACTTATGTAAGGTTTTATTAGGCTTCACTCCTTTAGAATCTGAAACTACAAGAAGTATTCCTACAGGAAGACCTATAATCAGTGATACAATCGTTGCTATTCCTACCATATATATTGTTTCCCATAATGGTATAAGCATATTATTGAATTGCAAAAATTTTGACCAGTCAAATTTCATTATAACACCTCCAATTCCACGTTATTTTCTTCAAGCCAACCTCTTATAGCTTTGAGTTTCTCCTCATTTGAAATAATTTCAACTATAAGATAACCAACTACTGTATCACTAAGCTTGTCAATAGAACCTCCAAGTATATTTATATCAGTGTTATATCTTTTTATTATTTCGGTAATATAAGGTTTATCGACTTGATCTCCTGAAAATTTCAGTTTCAATTTAGTATTTCCTTTTAATTTTCTTTCTCCTATTTCATTTTCTTCAATTTCAAATCTTTCATGAGATATATTTTCTACAAATTCTTTTGCCAAAGAAGTTTTCGGATTTAAAAATATATCTTTTGTTTTTCCTTCCTCTATTATTTTCCCATCAGACATTATGGCGGTTTTATTACAAATTTTCCTTATTACTTCCATTTGGTGTGTAATAAGTATTATTGTTATTCCAAATTTTTTATTTATATCTTTCAGTAGTTCCAATATTGAATTTGTAGTTCTCGGATCAAGGGCACTTGTTGCTTCATCTGAAAGAAGAATCTCCGGATTGTTTGCTAATGCTCTGGCAATGGCAACTCTCTGTTTCTGACCTCCCGACAGTTGTTCAGAATAATTATGTTTTTTTGATGAAAG
This sequence comes from Leptotrichia sp. OH3620_COT-345, assembly GCF_003932895.1. Lineage (NCBI taxonomy): Bacteria > Fusobacteriati > Fusobacteriota > Fusobacteriia > Fusobacteriales > Leptotrichiaceae > Leptotrichia > Leptotrichia sp. OH3620_COT-345. Next base: position 15,792 of record NZ_RQYW01000023.1, read on the forward strand.
TCCTACAATCTCCAAAAGTTCATCTACTCTCTGATTGATATCCGCTCTCTTCCAACCTGATATTTCAAGTGGAAAAGCTATATTTCCTGCTACATTTCGCGAATTAAGAAGATTGAAATGTTGAAATATCATCCCCGTTTTTTTTCTGAAATTACTAAGTTCATTTAAATCAAAATTTAAAATATTCCTTTCTTCCACATCTTCCATTTCAGAATTTCTTTTTCCGTATTTTATAAGAATTTCTCCTGAAGTAGGTTCTTCCAACCTGTTTATCAGTCTAATCAATGTAGATTTTCCTGCACCGCTAAGTCCCATTATCCCGTATATATCACCTTTTTCTATTTCAAGACTTACATCATTTACGGCTTTCAATTCTTTACCATTATTTGTTTTATATATTTTAACCAGATTTTTCAATGTAATAAATTTCTTCATATTCACCTCTTTATAATTTTACTTTTTTTACTTTAACTTTTTTGTATAATTACATATTTTTATCTTTTAATAAACTGTATTTATAAACTCCTTCACTCTTTGGGAATCAGGATTTTCAAATATTTTCCATGATGTACCCGTTTCAAGTATTTCTCCCTTGTCCATAACAATCACTCTATCAGATATTTCTTTTACAAAATTCATTTCATGACTTACTATAAGCATTGTAATGTGTGACTTTTTAAGTTTTCTTATTATTTCCAGAACTTCTTTTACAAGTTCCGGATCAAGAGCTGAAGTAGGTTCATCAAAAAGCAGTATATCAGGCTCAAGAGCTAATGCTCTCGCTATAGCGGCTCTTTGTTTCTGGCCTCCTGACAGTTCATTAGGAAAGTTGTCTTTTTTGTCCCGGAGTCCCACTATTTCCAATCTGTTCAAAGCTATTTCCACAGCTTCAACATCACTCATTTTTTTTACTGTTTTCAATGTTTTCACTATATTGTTTTTCACAGTCATATGAGGAAAAAGATTAAAGTTCTGAAAAACCATTCCTATTTTCAAAAGTATATGGTTTTTAAAACTTTTACTAATTTTTTTATCCTGTAAGTCATAACCTTCTATTAAAATTTTTCCTCCATCTATTTTTTCAAGATCGGAAACAGCTCTTAATATTGTTGATTTCCCACTTCCACTTGGTCCTATTAGTGAAACTGTCTCTCCTTTTGATACATATAAATTAATATTTTTAAGAACGTATTTCCTTTAAAAATTTTTTTCAGATTTATAACTTCTATAATTTTTTCCTTATCTCCACTATTATTTTCCTTATTAAACATCCTATTCTCCCTTAAATCCTTACTTTATTCGTTCTTTCTATATTTTTGAAAAGCCTGTCAATAAGAAGACTCAATATCAGATATATAATAATAGCACATATATAAGGTGTTATCTGTAAATATACTCCTGCGAGCTCTTTAGTTCTTTTCATAACTTCCGTTATGGATAGCACATATATCAATGATGTGTCTTTAATTAAAGTAATTGCCTCATTTCCCAAAGCAGGAAGTACGCGTCTTATAGCTTGAGGTAAAATGATACATGTTATTCTCTGAAAATAAGTATATCCCAAAACTTTTGCAGCTTCATATTGGCCTGCATCTATACTTTCAAGTCCACTTCTTATTATTTCAATTAAGTATGCTGCATAATTTATACCATAGGTAATTACTGCCGCTTCATAAGCTCCCAACTTTATTCTATAACCAAAAAAATTTATTAATGGAAGACCGTAATACACAACTAAAAGTTGTAGCATTAAAGGTGTTCCTCTAAATATCCATGTATATACCGATAATAAATGTTTTATCATCCTATTTTCCCCTATATAAGCCAATGCTCCTAATATTCCCATTGGAACTGACAGAAAAATTGTACTTATATAAAGAAAAAATATATTCGGTAATGTTTTTAAAAGTTCTACAAACATCTGGACTGCTGACATATTTTTTCCTCTTTTCATTTTTCTATAAAAAGAAACGATCCTCAATTTTACCTGAGAACCGTTTCTTTTCAAACTTATTTACAAAAGATTCAGAAAACAATCACAGGCACATTTCTTATCAATACAACATAAGCTTGTACCTTGATTTTTAGCACAAACTTAACACCTATGACTGCACATTGATTCTCTAAATCTTTTCATTTCATTTTCCTCCAATTTTAGCTTTAATTTTTAAATTTATAAAATCTTATTTGTAGAAATATTATATTTTATATTGTCTCAAAAGTCAATATTTTAATATATATATGTTATTAAATATTATTATAACTTTTTCTAATCTTTAAACCATTTTGAATATATTTCTTTATATATCCCTTCGTTTTTCATTTCTTGAATTACTTTATTCAAAGCATTTATCAGTTCTATATTTCCTTTTTTAGCTGCTATTCCGTATTCTTCATTACCGTAATTTTCATCTAAAATCACATATATTTCTCTTCCTAGTTACTTTTCTTTCGTACTTTTTATATATTTGGCAAGTATTTCATCTGCAACAATTGCATCTATTCTTCCTAAATCCAAATCCATAAATGCCTGATCATAGTGGGCATATGTCTTAAAATCCTTAAATTCCTTATTTTCTTGACTTTTTAAAACTGCTTCTTCTCCACTGCTTTGCGTCTGACTTGCCACAATCTTCCCCTTTAAATCTGATTTTTTATTAATAGATGAATTTTTTTTCACTATTATTATTTGACTGTTTTCCAAATAAGGCTCCGGCATTTCCATTTCTTTAATTCTTTCGGAAGTAATTGTAAGTCCGTTCCAAATAAGGTCAATATTTCCTCCATTCAGTTCCATTATTTTGGAATCCCAATTAATCGATTTAAATTCCACTTCAATATTTAATTTTTTAGCTGCAGCTTTCGCCAGATCAATATCAAAACCTACAATTTCTCCTTTTTCGTTTTTAAAACCCATAGGTGCAAATGTATCGTCCAATCCTATTACAACTTTTTGAAGAATTCCTTTTTCTCCCTCTATACCTTTTTTTTCACTTTTCTCTATGCTACACATTAATACCGACATTAAAGTCATTATTATAACTATCACTTTTTTCATTTTTCCTCCTAAGTATTTAATAGTTTTAAAATATACCAAAAATTAATTTATTAAAAAAAGCCCCCGAAATTTTTTCCTGAGAGCTTCTTTTATTAATTGTTAAAAAAATTCAGCAGCTTCACAGGTACAGTTTATTACAACAGAAATAAGCCTGTACCTTTTTAAAACAGCACAAACTTAGCTACCTATGATGATATGATAAAAATAATCCTCTGAATTTTTTCATTTTATGATCTCCTTAATTTTAGTATATTTTATTTATTTTATAAGTATATATATTTTTTATTCAAAAGTAAAATATATGTTTTTAAAACATATAATATATATAATATATTTTTATATCTATTAAAATTTATAATTAAGATAACTCCAAAAAATAATATTTTACTTTCATTTAAAATATCTAATATTTTTTATTATATTTCTAAATTAAAACAGAATATCATAAATACATTGAAATATACTCAAATACATATCTTTTTACTCCCTATGTATATTAAATCCCGTCGCCTGTTTAGTCGCCATTATAGTAATATCCGATATCTGTACATGCTCAGGCTGATTTGCAACGTATAATATCGTATCTGCTATATCTTCAGGATCTAAAGCTTTAATTCCTTTATAAACATTGTCGGCTCTTACTTTATCTCCATGAAACCTGACCGCACTGAAATCGGTTTCTACAATTCCCGGCTGAACTGTAGTTACTTTTATATTTTTATCTATTACATCTATTCTTATACCGTCACTTAAAAATCTTACTGCCGCTTTTGTAGCACAGTAGACCGCTCCATTTCCATAAGAATAAAGTCCCGCTGTAGACCCTATATTTATTATATGTCCCGAGTTTCTTAAAATCATATTCGGAATAATTTCCCTTGTAACATACAAAAGCCCTTTTACATTGGTATTCAGCATTATCTCCATATCACTTACGTTATATTCCTGAAATTTTTCCATTCCCAAGGCAAGACCTGCATTATTAATAAGAATATCAATGTGACCTACATCTTCTACAATTTTTTTTACAATGCTTACGACATCCTCATAAACACTTACATCAAGTTTATATGTAAATACTTCAACACCGTATTTTTTCTTAATATCTTTTTCTATTTCGTTCAATTTTTCTTTTCTTCTTGCACATAATATAAGATTATCTCCGTTTTTTCCAAAGACATGGGCCGCTGCTTTTCCTATTCCACTTGAAGCACCTGTAATAAATATATTTCTTTTCATTGATTACCTCCTGCTTATATAAAAATTAAATATAGTTTGCCATATCAAAGAGTTTATACTCGTATCCCATATTTTCAAATAAATTTTTTCTATATATTATTGATTTATATGAAGTTTTACCTGAAAAATTATTTATACTATTAATGTCTATGAGTATTTTAGCTTTACTTTCATTCTTGTCTTTAACGGCATATTCCAACGTAAAACCTCCAATTTTATATTTTTTGACTATTTCATCATTTTCTCCTAATTTTACTTCATTTTTTATAATATTTATAATTTTTTTATCTGTATCGATAATACTTTCATAAGGAATGTTCGTATATTTCATTTTATTTTCAGATAATATGTCAATGATTCTGTTTTCTTTATCCGTATCGTTTTCAGACACAGCTTTGGCGTAATTCAGATAAGCATAAAATATCCCTTTCCCATTATTTCCATTTTTTTTAATTTCATTCTCCCAAATTTCCATATTTTCTTCAGGAATTGACGTAAATACCGTAAATTTATATTTTGCCCTTGTTATAAGTACATTAAGTAACTTATAACCTTTTTGCTGATTATTTAAAGGACCAAAATTTTGTATAAATTTTCCTTCGTCACTTTTTCCAAATGTTGTAGAAAGTATTATTATATCTCTTTCATCTCCTTGAACATTTTCCAAATTTTTTATAAACATATTATTTTCAAGAAGTTCATTGTATCTGTTTTTAATTTTATCATTGTCATTTTCCCTTAAATAAGCATTTATTTTACTTACTATATTATTTTTCTGTTCCAAATTCAATGTAACGATACCTACACTCGGTAATTTATCGTCTATAATAATTTTATCTCCAAATATGTATTTGATAATTTCATCAGCCTCACTGTCATTTTTTCTGCCTTTATATACCCCGTCCACTTTAAAATATTCTATTGGAATATAATCTTTTTTTGCAGGCATAGGAACAAGTCTTGACTCATAAAATGCCGCATTTGAAAAATTAATCAACTTAGGATGTTTCGATCTGTAATGAAAATCTAAATACGACATTTCTACATCATCATTCAGATTATTCACATAATCGAGGAGCGACTCACTGTCGGCTAAAAATAAATCTTCTTCATCTATTGTTTCTTCGTTTTCGACTATATTTTGCTGCTCCATTTCTGTACCGAAATAATTTGAAGGGGGCATCTGATGAATATCTCCTGAAACAATTTTGTATTTACCTCTGATCAATGCAGGCAATATTTCTTCCAACTTCAGTTGACTTGCTTCATCAAACACTACCAAATCAAAAACTCCTTCTTCTAAAGGAAGTACAGCACTGCATGTATTAGGATCGGTCATAATAATCGGAAACATATCCTTAAAAAATTTCACATCTGTTTCCACAATTTCCCTTAATGTATTTATCTTTCCATACTTTGAATTTTTCCTTAAATTATAGAGCATTTTAATATTTTCACTTTTATTCATTACAGTTAATGCCCTCTGTCTTATTTCATTCCAATATTTTTTTATCCTGTACCTCTGCATAGCCGTTATATAACTGTCACTTTCAATGAGTTTCGGAATATTAACATTAAAATCTTTATATTTTTCATTTTTTATATTGCTATTTTGCAATAATGAATAATAATAAGACATCAATAAAAATTCTTTTCTATCATTTATATTATTTTTCTCCATATAGTTTAAAAAATTGTTCATAAATGCCTTTTCTTCCTGAGAAATTTCAGTATTTTTCTTTTCATCGTTAAAATTAATAAACTCGATTTTATTATCTATTATTTCATTCAACGTATTTGAAAAATTTTCCAATTCCTTTAAATATAAGCCATAATCATACTTCGTAAATTTTTTTTCAGTATATTTGTTGTTATAATCATCAAGTTTTTTTGAATAAGGATAAATATCGTTCCATGCATTTTTTATTTCTTTTATTTTCATATTGAAAATTGAAAACAATGAAATTTTGAGTTTATTTGCACCGAAATAATTTTTAAATTCATCACCGTATTTCTTTATGTTTTTGTCTATAAACAAAATCAATTTTTTCAAATTTTCCAAGATATCCAATGTTTCACTAAAAAATATTTCATAAGATGATATTTTTTCAAAATTTTTATTGTATATTTCTTCAAATTTCTTCAAATTATTTACTGTTCCTATTTTAGATAAAAGAACATCTATCCTGTCTAGAATTTTATATATATTATTTATATTGTTTTTTTGAGTTTCCACATAATAATAATTTCCATAATTTTTTCCATCCAAGTATTTTAGAATTACATCATTTAAGCTCATATTGATTTCAGACTCCAAGATTTTTCCGAAATTAGACTGATGCCCATTGTATTTTTTCTTCAGTTCCCTGTACTCATTTACTGTATATTCATATTTCGCTTCATCAAACTGCTCTGTTTTAGGAAATTTTTCTTCCATTTCCCTTACTCTTTTTACAATCTGTCGTCTATCAGTAGTAGGATTACTAAGCATTGCCGCCAAATCTCCCAATCCAAGTTCGGAAAGTTTTTCATAAATTACATCAAGGGCTGTTTTCTTCTCACATACTACAAGAATATTTGCACCATTTTCAAGAGCATTTGTTATAATTGCTGTTAGTGTCTGACTTTTCCCTGTTCCCGGAGGTCCCTGTATAATTTTATACTGTGTATCGGTTAATGTTTCTACAACATTCTGCTGGCTTGGATCGGTGGAAACAGAACAGTTTTTATTCAGCTGAAAATTATCTCTATCTGAAACATTAAACTTAAATTTGTTAAAGTTTTCTCTTAAATTATTAATATCCTGTATAATCCCTTCATTCTGTCTTTTAAAGAGTCCCAATACTCCTCCATAAAATATAAAAGGGCCCTCAGTCAGTTTTTTGTCCATTTCTTCAGATTTTTCAGGAAATTTTTCTATTTTAAATTCCGTTTGATAATTCAGTTTTAACTTTTCATCTATTTTCTCAATTATATTTTTTATGTCTTCAAAAGTAAGTATAGCTTTTTCCTTTTCTTCTATTCCTGTTACATACACATCTGATAGATTTATTTTATCATCGGATAAAAGCTGCATTAACAATACTTTATTGATTTCAATATCACCATCTTCTTCCTTTGATATTATAAATTCATTCATATTAGTCTTAGATCTTGTCATATTGAGTTTCCATATAAATAGAGGAGCCTTCATAACAGATTTCGTTTTATTATTCTGTTTTACAATGATAGGATATCCTAAAGCAAAACTGCTTATTCCCTCTTCTCTGAAAATATTTCTGTTCTCATTAAAAAGATATTCAATTTTTCTTTCAATATGTCTGTTTTTTTCTTCATTTGTCAATTTAATTTTTATATTAAATGTATCTTTATTAAATAAATTCTCAAAAAATTCTTTTGAAAATCTATCATTTATTTTATCCAGATCTGACAAATCCATTCTTGCTCTGTATCTTCCCGGCATTGCATTCAGATAAATGCTTCTCATTGAACCCACATTTAATTTTTCAGATAATAAATTTAAAAAATTGATATTCATAAATCCTCCATTTACTATAAATTTCATTTTTTATTTTACAGCAAAAAATTTTTAAAACTATTTTGTTTTAGATTTAAATATTCATAATGATTATAACATTTATTTAATATTTATTGTATAAAAAAATTTAAAAAAATTTTATATTATAATTTTGTTTTAGATTTAAATAATTTCTAAAAATTTTTTTTAATATAGAATTTGTCTCTTAAATATAAGTTGTTTTAAAACTTTTGTTTTAGGTCCAGATATATTAATTTAATATTTATTCTAAATATGAGTATTGTACATCTATTTTCTAGCATACATACATATTACAAATCAAAACAAATAAAAAATGACAGATTTTAATACATCTGTATATCTGCCACTTTCTATTCTATACCAATTTCCGTTTAAAAGAAAATTTTAAAGTTAAATTCAATAACTACATTACTATAAATTATTAAAATTCTATATATTTCATTTTCTATCTGAAATTAATATTATATTTAGCCATGTTGTTAGAATTACTCACATTCAGGCAACATAAATCCTGCCACTAAATATGCTATAAGTGCTGTTCCCCCTGAAACTACACCCAAAACGATTGCAGCTATTCTTATTATATTGGAATCTTTATCCATATATTTAGCAATACCTCCACATACTCCCATTATTTTTTTGTCAGTTTTTGACTTACAAAATTTCTTTTCCATTAATTCTCCTCCTAAATAGTATATTATTTATAAACATAACTGTTTATTCAAATCAAATATGTCTTTCAACCTTTTTTCAAAAAAGATTGTGACAAAAACCTTCAAGTTCTAATAAATTCTAATTATTTTAAATTCAAAAAACACTTCATTTACTAAAAAATTATAATTTTACTACATTAAAGCAGTAATTTTTTAAACTCATTCACATATTTTTTTCACTAAAATAATTTGTTTGTTACATTTTAACTTGAATATGTTAATTTTATACCTCTATTATAATTACAGTTTAATTATATTCTTATTTGAAATTACTTTGTATTTTTTTAATTTTCTTCCTACATTCAAAATTTTCTAAAAAACATAAATTACACTAAGCAGGAAAATAGCTCTATAAGCATATCCTGTTTCTTTATTTTTCAAGTATAATAAATATTTTAAAATTACAGCTAACAGAAAGTACGTAAGGATGGTAATAAAACACCTCACAAAAAGAAAAAATCTTTTCATAAAAAGTAAAAAGGGAATACGAGGGCAATTAAGCCCTCATTTTTTATTAAACTATTAATAAATAGCTCTAAATCCTATTCCTCCTCTTACATTCTTTCCTTTTGTATCATATCCTGCATTAAATGTCACTCCGAATCTCTGGTTCTCA
>NZ_RQYW01000024.1 GCF_003932895.1 Leptotrichia sp. OH3620_COT-345
AAGATGTCTCTATGTTCTGAGCTGCCACCCTTCTCATTTCATCTGTTGTTTCCAAACTCGTTACGTATTCTTCAACATTCTTTCTGCTTAAAGTTACAGTTAAATTATTCCCTGTCACTTCAGAAGAAGCATTTATCAATTCAGGTGTTTCCACTTTAGTAAAATTTCCATTTATCCCTTTTTCAGCTTCTATTATTGCCTCATTCATAGGTTTAGCAGTAACATACCTATTTTTTACTGTCTGTACAAGAGTATTTTCACCATTTAAATTAACCGTTCCTTTCACAGTCAGTTTTGTTCCTATGTCCGCTTTTGTCACTGAACCTCTTGCAGCCGTATAATTTCCTGTTATAACTGCACCTGAACCTGTATTTTCAAAAGTTCCTCCGTTATTATCCACATTGACAGGCAAGAAAGTTCCGTCAAAATTCCGTAAACCTATAACAGTTTTAGGATAAGTCATTACTGTCCCTTGAGGAGATATTCTGATATTTGAACCGTTTTCTTTATATATACTGAGCTTTCCTTCTTCTACATATGTAATCCCCGAATAAGTATTATCTCCTGTCAGTATTAAAGTTCCGTTTCCTGATTTTTCCAATCCTCCTAAACCGGTAATATCATTTTCAAATATGGAAACCATTCCAGCAGGTATATTAGCATTAAATTTTGCTTCTGCTCCGGCATTTGCAGCTCTTTCTCCCACAATGAGTTCTTTACTGAACTGTGCAGGTCCTTTCAATGCTTTTTCTTCATCTAAAAGTCCCCATCCGAATATAGTATCTACACCCGGCTGTCCTATATCTTTTGCTGTTGTCAGAATTGTTTGTTTTATTTCATGCCCTGTCATCCATGGAAATCTTTCTTTTATCTTTGCTGCAGAAGCAGATACTCTCGGTGCTGCAAAAGATGAACCTATATCTGTACAAGTTGCAAGTTCACAATTTCCATTTGCCGATATTGTCCAATATCTTGCACCTCCCGCTCTTGCCAAATGAGTATCGTACTCTCTTCCATCAGGCTTTACTCCTACAACTGCTATCCATCCTTTGTGAAGAGAAGGTATAAAATGAGGCAATCCGGCTTGAATAGTAGGTTCATTAAAAGTTCTTCCTTTATCTGTATTACCTGCAGCCCATATAAAAAGTGCTCCTTCGTTTACAGCTTCTCTATAAAAATCCATCAATTCGGTTACTTTTTTATCCAATTCATTATGTGTAGCATTTCCTCTTAAAACTGAACCATACATTCCATTTTTATAATTATTTATTGTAAATTCGGAATATCCCCTTGGTGTTCCAAAGGATTGATTATATATTGTTACTCCTTTATCTTTTAATTCTTTATATTTTTTTATATCTATGATTAATGAATTAGGTTCCCCAAAACTTACTCCGTAAACTGAAGCTCCTTTTGCTCCTTTTCCGCTTTTTCCTCCTAAAATAGTTGCAACTATTAGTCCATGATCATCTTTGCCGGGTACTCCTTCATCTTTTGTCAAAGCCACAAATCTATTTCCAAATTCTTTTGCAAGAACTTCATCAAAAGGAGTTCCTGATGAAAGCAATCCGTGAAAATCATCTTTTATATAAAAACGTTTTGTAATTGCATTACTTCCACTTACAAAATCATCATCAAGGACACCTACTTTAACTCCTTTACCTGTGGGAATTTCTATATTTTTAGGAATTTCAGGCTCTACTGATATCCCCGGATTATTTGGATTATTTTGATTGTTTGGATTGTTTGGCACAGAATTTTGAGGTCCTATAGGATTTTGTGCCATAGGTGGAACCGGCATTAAAGGACTTTGCGTTCCGCCCGGTATCTGAGGTGTCGCGGAATTTGTCTGTGGTGCACCCCCTCCTCCACCTCCGCCGCAACTTGATAATGCGACTATTAAACTTACAAGCAATATTATTTTTTTCATTTAAATTTCCTTTCTTTGTTTTTCTCTGAATATAATATTTTTCTCATTCTCAATTTTAGATTTTCTATCCTTCCCTGTCTCCTTTTATTACTGTAAAAAATATTTTACTGATTAGGAAGTATATCATTTACAAAATCTTCTTTCAAATATATTTTATATATTTTATTACCGAAATATTTTTACGGATAATATGATTACTGAAAATTTTTTCCTTTATGTAATTTAAAAAATATCGAGGAAAATTCCCCGATACTTTATTTATGAATAAGAAATGAGAAAACTAAATTTCTACAATGGAATTATACTTAATTTTTTTTATATTTTCTACCCCGAAATAAAATAGCCCTAAATTAAAAAATATTAAATTTCCTTTTATTTCCAATTGGTTTTCATATTTAACTTACAAATTTTCTAATAATTCATTATTATTTTTATATTTTTTTATCAATTCTATTAATTTTTTCATTCCTTCAACTTCCGAATGCTGACTTAATTCTCTTCTTAATTTCCATATTTTTTCAAGTTCCTCTTTAGGAATAAGTAGTTCTTCTCGTCTTGTTCCACTTTTCAGTGCATCGATAGCGGGAAATATTCTTAACTGTTCCAACGTTCTGTTCAACATTATTTCCATATTTCCGGTTCCTTTAAATTCTTCAAAAATAACTTCGTCCATTCTACTTCCTGTTTCAATTAATGCAGTAGCTATTATTGTTAAACTTCCTCCATTTTTTATATTTCTTGCAGCTCCTAAAAATCTTTTCGGATAATAAAGGGCATTTGGGTCTATCCCTCCGGATATGAGTTTTCCACTTGAAGGAATCGTTATATTATATGATCTTGCCAATCTTGTAAGACTGTCCATAAGAATTAAGATATCCTTCCCTCTTTCCACTTCTCTTTTTGCCATTTCAAGAACATTTTCAGTAACTTGAGTATGTACGCTCGGATTTTCATCAAAAGTCGCAGAATAAACTTCAGCTTCTTTAACATTTTCTTTTATATCCGTTACTTCTTCGGGTCTTTCATCTATCAGAAGTATCCATACATCTATTCCCGGATTATATTTTATAATATCGTTTGCAAGAGTCGACAAAAGAACTGTCTTTCCCGCTTTTGGAGGAGCAACTATAAGTCCTCTTTGACCTTTTCCTATAGGTGATATTAAATCAATAATCCTTGATGCAATTTCACCTTCACTTAAATTAATTTTTTCATCAGGATAAGATGGTATCAAGTCATCAAAAAATGGTCGCTCTAATGATTTTTCGGCAAGATCTCCATTTACAAGAAGAACTTTCAATATTCCATAGTTTTTCTCACTTCCTATTGGAACTCTCAATTCACCGAAAACAGTATCACCGTTTCTTAAGAAAAATCTTTTTATTTGAGAAATTGATACATATACATCAGGTCCTACAGATGTATTTCTAAGAAATCCGTAACTTCCCTCCCCCATTATATCAAGTTTCCCAAAGCCATAAATTTTACCTTCTTCATTTCCTTTTTCAACTAATACATGATTTACCAGTTCATTTTTTGTCATTACTGAAAAATTTGAAATCCCATATTCCTTTGCCTTTTTTTTCAATGATGTTATTTTCATTTTTAATGTTTCGCCGATCAGCTCATCATCACTTACTTTATCTTCCATATTCTCAATTTTCCCTACTTCTTCACTATCATTTACTTTCTCATCATTTTTCATTTTTTCCTCTTCTTTCTTTTTTATTCATTATTTTTAATTATTCTACTAATTCTCCGTATAGTGTCCATGTTTTCGCTTCATATATTTTTGTATGAACAAATTGCCCCTTTAAATCTTTCCTGTCACTTTTAAAAAGAACTATTTTGTGAGTCGATGTTCTTCCCGTAAGCATTTCCGGATTTTTTCTGCTAGGACCTTCCACTAAAACTTTTAAAGTCTGATTTAAGTATTTCTGACTTTCTTCTTTCGCTTTTGCATTTTGTAATCTCATCAACTGTTGCAATCTTTCATTCTTAATCTGTTCATCCACCTGTTCCGCCATATCTGCTGCAGGCGTTCCGCTTCTTTTGGAGTACATGAACATAAACGCATTTTCAAAGCCTATTTCTTCAACGACATCCATCGTATCCTGAAAATCTTCATCAGTTTCACCCGGAAATCCTACTATAATATCTGTAGTTAGCCCTATGTCGGGTATTCTTTCTTTTATTTTTTTTGCCAGTTGAATAAACTGCTCTTTTGTATATCCTCTGTTCATTGCATTTAAAATTTTTGTTGATCCCGATTGGAGTGGTAGATGTAACATTCGAGAAATTTTTGAATTGTTTGCTATTGCTTCAATTACTTCATCATTGAAATCTTTTGGATGGGGAGATACATATTTTATCCAAAAATCCCCTTCTACTTTGGCACTTTCGATCAAAAGTTTTGCAAAATTATCTTTTTCATCTGCCAAATCACTTCCGTAAGAATTTACGTTTTGCCCTAGAAATAGTATTTCCTTATACCCTTTCTTTGTATAAAACTCTACATCTTTCAATACTTCATGAACAGGTACAGATCTCTCCATTCCTCTCACATAAGGTACTATACAAAATGTACAGTAGTTATTACATCCATATGTTATAGATATTGAAGCGACTATGTCATCACCAAAATCAGCATCTACCCTTTTTGGGAGTTCATCTTCATCATCAACCATTACGATGTGAGTTTCCTCTCCCTTTTCAATTCTTTCTATAATATCAGGTATTCTTCCTATATTTTGATTTCCTAAAACTAAATCTACATAAGGAGTTTTTTTTATAAACTCATCTCTCACTTCCTGAGCCAGACATCCTGTCACCCCTATAATCATTTTCCCATTTTTTTCTTCTTTTATTCTTTTTAAATCCCCTAATTTCCCATAAACTTTTACAGCGGCACCTTCCCTTACCGTACATGTATTGAGGAAAACCAAATCGGATTTATTTATATCTTCAATTATTTCATAACCCATTGTCTGTAACATCTGCTTCATTTTTGCACTTTCATTTACATTCATCTGACAGCCATATGTTATAACTGTTGCTCTTTTATCCAATGTTTCTCTCCTTTATAACTAAAATCTATATTAATTTTTTATTTTTTCAGTTTAAAAATTATATCATATTTCAAAAAAATCTAAAAGACTAGAGATTTTTCTCCCTAGTCTATTTATATAAAACTTTCTTTTTTCCTAATATTGTATAAATATTGTATAAAAATTCAAGTTATAGTATATTAAATGATTTATTAATACTTTTCCATATTTTTTTATTATTGCTACTCAATATTAGGTTTATCGCTTGGAATCTCTGTATCTGTTGAAGTTTCTGAATTTTCTGCTTCCTGATTGTTCATTTTATACTCAGGCACCCTGTAGTTAGTAATTTTAGTTACGACTAATGTCCCTCCTGAAACTTTTCCCACAACATTTAAACCTATAATATCATCATCTGTTACTCCATAATTCTGACCGATAAATTCATAAATCCCGTTCAGTAACTCAGAATTATCCTGTAACTGATAAGTAAGTATCTTATCTTTAAATATCAGGTTATCTTTTTTATAAGTAAAAGTATTTGTAGATCTTACATATTCTCCATTATATTCTTTATCAGTTATTTTTTTCTTTCCTGCTGCCGAACCTATCGTAAACAGCATACACATTAATAAAAATACTGTAATTTTTTTCATTTTAATGCCTCCGTATTTTAATTTTATTTGTGAAATCCTAAATCGGCAGGATTTACATCTCCCGATATTTTTTCTATTTTCCCTTTTTTCTTTTCAAATTCACTTCTTAATAAAGTTACTTTTTTTATTAAGTTTACTGTATCTTCCTCAAGACCGTCTTTATTATATCTTCCTTTAGACCAGTAATCTATAATAAGGGAGCTGTCTCCACATATTTTATTTATATCATACTTTAAAGCATATTTCAATGCTGCATACAGTCCTGTCAATTCTCCAAAATTATTCGTTCTTCCCTTAGATAAATAATAATTTCCGTAATCATTTATTTTCGATTTATCCAGAACTTTATACAATAACGGCTCTCCATCAAAATCAGTTATCCTTACTTCGACTCCATTTCCCCTTCCTGTTCCGGCATCAAAATACACAGCTTTTCTATCCAGTTCCAAAATCAGACTGTCAAGTCTTTCGACTTTTTTTTCAGAGGTTTCATATTCTGCACCATTCTCAAGCCACTGCAAAGCTTCACTTTCAACTTTAAAAGACTTGTATCTTGCTTTTTTCCCTTTTACAATATTCTGACATTCATCCCAGACATCAGTTATTCCATATTCTCCTGTTTCTATTATATAATAGGCATAAATTTTTGATTTTTTTGACATTACTTCACCTTATTTTACAGGTTTAATCCACCGTCAACTCTTATTACTTGTCCTGTTATAAATTTAGACATATCACTTGCCAGGAATAACGTTGTATCCGCTACATCAGAAGCTTTTCCCATTCTCTTCAAAGAAGTGTTTTCAAGAACAGTTTCGACCACTTTTTCAGGAAGTACATGTGTCATATCTGTTTCTATAAATCCCGGAGCGATTGCATTTGATCTCAGACCTTTTTTCCCAAATTCTTTGGCCCATGTTTTAGACATAGCTATGACTCCACCTTTTGTTGCAGAGTAGTTTGTTTGCCCGGCATTCCCGTCAAGACCCACAACAGAAGCCATATTTATTACACTTGCACTCTCACTTTTTAGAAGAAGTGACACGAAACTCTGCATTACATTGTAAACACCCTTTAAATTAATATCTACTACTAAATCCCAATCTTCTTCTTTCATTCTCTGTAATAAGGAATCTCTTGTTATTCCCGCATTATTCACAAGTATATCAAGCTTTCCGTATTTTTCTTTTATCTGAGCTGCTATTTCCTTTATATTTTCCCTATCAGTTACATTTAATTTGATATGGGTAACATTTTCATGACTGTAATCAGGTTCAATTAAATCTCCTGAAATTATAGTTGCTCCGTTTTCAGCAAACTTTAATACAATCTCTTTTCCTATTCCTCTCGAACCTCCGGTTACTAACGCAATTTTATTTTTTAACACCGCACTCCGCCTTTCTTGAATTTAATTTTCTGATTCTTTAAATTTATTTCATTATTTCCAATTTTACTTTTACAATTCCCTTACTTAAACTTGCTATTTTTGAAAAAGCCGCCTGACTTAAATCAATTATTCTTCCTTTTGCATAAGGTCCTCTATTGTTTATTCTCACTACTACGGATTTTCCGTTATTTACATTAGTTACTCTTACCCTTGTTCCAAAAGGTAACGTTTTATGGGCTGCCGTTAATTTATATGTATCAAATATTTCCCCATTTGCAGTTTTCCTTCCATGCCATTTTCCCCCGTAAAATGAAGCAATACCTGTCTGAAAATAAGAATATTTTGCACGCTCTTCCTTTGCCTCGTCAAATATACCGTCATTATTTTCGAGTATATTTACTTTTTTTTCCGTATCTTTTATATTTTTTGTTATTTCATGATTACTTGCTTTTCCTGTTAATGATATAAATAAAGATAAAATTAATCCTACAAGCACAGTTATTGTTTTTTTCATTATTTTTTTCCTCCAATTTTAATTTTTGGTAAGGCATTATATCATAACCGTCTCGTTTTTCCGCTTAGACTAATCTTAGCAAGTCCTTTCTAATCAATATTTTCAGGTTGTTTAATATGTTGAAACTTTGGACTGTCCACAGTCAGAACTTCAAATATATATCCCTTTGACTTATAAGTATCTATTATCTGCTGAAGTGCTTCCACTGTAGTTGTTTTTGCGTAACTGTCATGCATTAAAAGATTTACTTCCCTTACATTACAAAATGAACTTCTTACAAGTTTTTCCACGGGAACTTTATTGCCTGATGCATCTGTACTGTCACAGTTCCAGTCCTGATAAACATATCCTTCTTTTGTCAGTCTTTTAATTATAGCTTGTTTTATAGCTTTTGGTGCTCTTGTTGTACTTGAGCCTCCCGGAAATCTTGTAACTTTAGGATTTACACCCGTTTTTTCAATGATCAGATCTCTTAATTTATAAAGATCCTTAAAAAAAGCATCTTCAGAAGCATATACCTCTTTATAAATATGAGAATATGTATGAATGGCAATAGCATGCCCTTCATCTACAATTCTTTTATACATGTCGGGATTCTGACCTATTACAAAGAAAGTTCCCTTTATATTATTTTTCTTTAAAATATCGAGTATTCTTGGAGTATTATTCGGAGTAGGTCCGTCATCAAATGTCAGATATACTACTTTTATACCTTTCTGTTGTCTTATTTCGTTGTATTTTTTTCTCAACTCTGCATCTTTTGTTTTAACTTCAGTCAGCATTATATTTTTTTCTTTTATTGTTTCATCCAATTTTTTTATATCTTTCTGTAATGTTCCTTTTTCAACATTTCCTTTTATATTTGTGTACATTATTTGTCCTGAATAACCTATCATTCCAAGACTTAAAATCAACATTATCCACGTTATTATTTTTTTCATATTATTTAAATTTATCCTTTCTGATTCACTTATAGTTTAAGATATTGTAAGATATTAATTTTTATCCAGTTTATTTTTCAGTTCATTATAACTTTTTTCTTTAGTTTCAAGATTTTCCTGAACTATTTTTAATTCTTTTTCCTTATTTTCTTTTTCCGTTTTCAGTTTTTCAACTTCTTTTTTCAATTCAGGATTATTCCCTTGCATAAAGAGAATTGCCCCTGCTGTTAGAAAAATTGAAAATACAAAAAGAAGCATTACCGATTTTACTCCTTTTGAAATTTTTTTTCTTCTTTTGTGCTGCTCATAATAGCTACTCATTTTTTATATCCTCCAAAGTTATCAAAGTTATTATTTAATTAATGTTAAAAGAAAAGACCTCTTATTAAAGAGGTCTTATAAAAGGGGGGGTTAATTGAGGTTTCAGATCTTTTTCGATCTGATTAAATTATACACTAAATATATTAAACCACAATTAAAGTAAAATTGTTTTACAATGAAATTATTTTGTTTTTATAATTTTCCTCTTTAATTAATTGTAAATTTTCTTAATATAGTATATAATAATTTCAGGAAAAATAAAAGTATTTTTATGAAAGGAGGTATATATTTTTATAATGGTTTTCGCAATTATGTCCGTTATATAAAATATATAGTAAAGAAAAATGGAATTACTTACTATTCAGTTAAAAAAACTGTTTGAAAAAAATATTCAAAACATTTTTAATGCAGATTTTTCAGATAAAATCGATATCCAAAATTCCACTAAAAAAGAATTTGGAGATTTTCAGACAAATTTTGCTATGACAACTTCTAAAATTATAGGGAAAAATCCGAGGGAAATTGCAGGAGAAATCATAGAAAAATTTGAACAGAACGATATTATTGAAAAAATGGAAATTGCCGGTCCCGGTTTTATAAATATCTATTTGAAAAATAACTTCCTTAACAACGAAGTTAAAAAAATCGGAAAGGAAAAGTATAACTTTGATTTTTTAGATTCAAATAAAACCGTAGTAATAGACTACTCTTCTCCTAACATTGCAAAACGTATGCACGTAGGGCATTTAAGAAGTACGATTATAGGAGATTCGTTAAAAAGAATTCTTCAGTTTTTAGGATTCAAAGTTCTGGGAGATAATCATGTAGGAGATTGGGGAACTCAGTTTGGAAAACTTATCGTAGGATATAATCGTTGGCTCAATAGAGAAGCATATGAAAAAGATCCTATCGAAGAACTTGAAAGAATTTATGTTCTTTTTTCAGACGAAGCTAAAAAAGACCCTTCTCTTGAAGATATTGCAAGAGAAGAGTTAAGAAAACTTCAGTCGGGAGATGAAAAAAACAATACTCTTTGGAAAGAATTTATTGATATTTCCATAAAAGAATATAATAAAATTTATAAAAGATTTGATATTACTTTCGATTTTTACAATGGAGAATCTTTTTACAATGATCTTATGCCTGTCGTTTTGGAAGAATTAAAAGATAAGAATATTGCCAAAGAAGATAAAGATGCTTTAGTTGTATTTTTTGATGAAGATACAAAACTTCATCCTTGTATTGTCCAGAAAAAAGACGGAAGCTTCCTTTACTCCACTTCAGATCTGGCAACTATAAAATATAGAAAAGATGATTTAAATGCTGACCTTGCAATATATGTCGTTGATGAAAGACAGCAGGATCATTTCAAACAGGTATTTACTATAGCTAAAATGATCGGAGCACCTTATGATTATGAAAAAGTCCATGTTTGGTTTGGTATTATGAGATTTGCAAATGGAGTCATTTTATCTACAAGAGGTGGAAATGTCATAAGACTAATCGATTTGTTGAACGAAGCACAAAAGCATGTTAAAAAAGTCATTGATGAGAAAAATCCTGATATTCCTGAACCTGAAAAAGAAATTATTGCTGATATCGTAGGAACAGGAGCTATAAAATATTTTGACTTGAGTCAGAATAGAACTTCGCCTATACTGTTCGACTGGGATAAAGTACTCAGCTTTGAAGGAAATACAGGCCCTTATTTACAGTATACCTATGTTAGAGTAATGTCTATTTTACGAAAACTTGAATCTGAAAATATACAAGTTGATGAAAGTGGAAATATTATTTTAGATGATATGCAAGATATTGAAAGAGAACTTGCAGTTACATTACTTAAATTCCCTCAAATCGTTGTCAAAGCATATGAAGGATATAAGCCTAATATTATAGCCGATTATTTATTTGAAACAGCCAAGCTATACAATAATTTCTATAACTCAAAACCTATCCTGAAAGAAGAAAATTCTGAAATTATGCAAGCAAGAATACTTCTTTCTTTAAAAACGGCAAATATTTTAAAACAGGGATTATCTCTTTTAGGAATACAAACTGTAAACAGAATGTAAATAACTATTAAATCAATATACCTAAAATAAGCCTAAAATCAAGCTAAAAGGATTATCATACAACAAATTGTTTTGTCCGGATTAAATTTTCCGTTTTAAAATATCTTTTACTGTAGTAAAAAAAGAACCGTCTGAAGATTATTTATTACTATCTTCATTACGGTTCTTTATTGTTTATTCAGTAATTCTATGTACTGTTTTACAAGCATTACTTTTTCATGACTCATTTTCATAAGATTACCTACTATTTCTCCGAGTTCTATATCGGAAATTTCCTCTATTATTTCAGAGGTCAATTCTTTTCTTAAATCCGACATGTCTTTATCTGTATAGCCTATTATTTTAAATAATTTAAGATGGTCAACGTTCAAGACTTTAGAAATTTTTTTTAATAAAAGAGGATTCGTCATACTGTGCTTTCCCGATTCCAAATTTGACAAATAAGCAGGACTTATTTTCAATAACTCCGCCATTTCTCTCAGTCCTATATTTTTTTTTAATCTTTTATTTTTTATATAATAACCTAAGGCTTCAACAAGATTCGGATTTGTTTTAATATCTTGTTTTTTATCCATTTTCTCCACCTTACTAATATTAAATTTATATTCTATAAATATACCATATAATCAAAAAAAATTCAAAACTTTATCCTTTGGAAATTTGACGGAGTAAAATTCAAGTAAACCTTAAAATTAAATGATCTTATATTTCATTTCAAAATTTCCTTTTATTTTTTATTTTGTCCATAATAAGCATTTTTTCCGTGCTTTCTCAAAAAATGCTTATCCAACAGTTCCTGTTGCATAGGTTTTACATATTTATTTATCTGTTCCGTAAATATCGCCATTTTGGCCAGTTCTTCCAATACAACTGAATTATATACAGCTTCTGCGGCATTTTTTCCCCATGTAAAAGGACCATGACTGTAAACTAATACACCCGGCACAAACTCAGAGTTTAAATCTCTTTTTTCAAAAGTCTCTATTATAACGGATCCCGTTTCCTTCTCATATTCTCCTTTTATTTCTTCAGGTGTCATTTTTCTTGTGCATGGTATAGGTCCATAAAAGTAGTCTGCATGTGTCGTTCCGTAAGCCGGAATATCTCTACCGCTTTGTGCCCAAATTGTAGCATTTGTAGAATGCGTATGAACTATTCCGCCTATATTTGGAAATTTTTTATAAAGCTCAATGTGTGTAGGAGTATCTGAAGAAGGATTTAAATCTCCTTCAACTACATTTCCGTCCAAATCCACAACTACCATATCTTCAGCTTTCAGCTTACTGTATTCTACCCCACTTGGCTTTATTACAATAAGATTTTTCTCCCTGTCAATAGCACTTACATTTCCCCATGTAAACAGTACCAATCCTTTTTCAGGAAGCTCCAAATTGGCTTTATAAACTTCTTCTTTTAACTTTTCAAGCATTAAATAAATCCTCCTTTTTTCATTTCATCAAAAATCCACTGTTTAGCTTTTTTTACTTCTTCAATAGGATTATCAGATTTTTCAGTCCACATCTCTATTAAAAAAGGACCTTTATAATTTAATTCTTTTAATTTTGCAAATACTTCAGAAAAATTTACACAACCCTCCCCGAAAGGTACTTCTTTAAATTTTCCGGGAAAAGTGTCAGTTACTTTAAGAGTGTCTTTCAAATGTATTGCTACTATTTCCCTTTCTTTTATTCCCAGCTCCAGTTCTTTTAATGTATCATTTTCAGGCCATG
The DNA here is from genome assembly GCF_003932895.1 of Leptotrichia sp. OH3620_COT-345. Lineage (NCBI taxonomy): Bacteria > Fusobacteriati > Fusobacteriota > Fusobacteriia > Fusobacteriales > Leptotrichiaceae > Leptotrichia > Leptotrichia sp. OH3620_COT-345. The sequence goes on from NZ_RQYW01000024.1 coordinate 12,602, forward strand.
CAGACAAATTACCTACATCAGGATAAACTTTCAGCCATGGAGAATTTACTATTCGTGAAAATTCCATATATTTTGTAATCGAATTTATAAAAGGATGATCCATGATTTCTATTGCCAGTGTCATTTCCATTGTTGCCGCCCATTCAAGAGCCTTTTTCAGATTTTCAGTAAAATATTTCTTTGTATTTTCATTTCCTTCTTCATAATAAACATCGTATCCTGCCAGCTGGATTACTCTTATTCCCAGCTTATCCCCAAAAATAATTGCTTTCTTCATTAATTCCATAGATTTTTCCCTTATTTTTTCATCCATACTTCCCATAGGAAATCTTCTATGTCCGCTAAAACACATTGTGGGAATTCTCACTCCTGTATCAATGAGAGCATCTTTTATTTTTTTTATCTCTTCATCTGACCAGTCAAGTCTTGCAAGCCTTTCATCAGTTTCATCAACAGACATTTCTATAAAATCATACCCGCATTCTTTTACAAGTTTTATTCTTTCCACCCAATCAATATTTTTAGGAAGTGCTTTTTCATATATTCCTAGGTTGAGTTTTTCCAAATCTTTCATAATCAGCCTCTTTTTCCTAATTTATTTATTCTTACCAGTATTTAGCTATTTCAGCTTTAAATTCTCTTGCTGCCTGTGCGGGATCAGCAGCTTCCGTAATCCCACGTCCTGCGATAAATGTAAATACATCCACTCCTTTGAATAATTTAAGTGTTTCTGTACTCAATCCTCCTGTAACCGACACACGGAATCCCATTTCAATTAATTTTTTTACTTTATTCAAATCTTTTTCTCCCCAAGTTTCTCCTGCTAGTAAAGCATCACGACTCTGATGATATATAGCCTGACTTATACCTGCATCCAACCATTGCTGAGCCTGTTCGTAAGTCCAATCTCCATATAGTTCCACTTGAATTTCTCCTTTGTCTCCACGAGCTTCTTTTATAGCCTTTAGAGCAGCTTTCATTGTAGGAATGGTTGCCGAACAGATACATGTCATCCAATCAGCTCCCCTTTGTGCATTATTTTTTGCTACAGTTCCTCCTGCATCTGCACATTTAGTATCCGCTACAATAATTTTTTCAGGAAAAAGACTTCTCAACACTTCCACTAACTCACTTCCAACTTGTAACAGACATACTGTTCCGGCTTCTATAACATCCACTTCCTGTCCTACTGATACCGCCGCTTTAATTGCTCCTTGTAAATCCGAATGATCCAGAGCAACTTGTAATAAAGGTCTTGCCATAATATTCCTCCCGATTTTATTTAAAAATTCTTTTTTGTCCTTAATTTATTTCGCGTACTTTTTTCAATATACTTTTCCTTTTTATTCAAAATTTTTCAAAACTCCACAATTTGTAACTTATATTAATATTCCGTATTTTTAAAAGGTTGTTCCGTGCTGCTAAAAACAGCACGGATTTTTATGTAAAATTTTATATTTCCCGTTTATAATTTATCCCTCTATTATTCTATAAATATCTTCAGTAGTCTGAGCTGCTCTTATTTTATCAAATGCCGAATCATCATCAAAAAGCATGACTATCTGTGGGATAGCTTCCCCGTTATGTATATCCGTACTTGTAGCTGCAAGTCCTATTAATATGTCGACTTCCTGTCCGTCAGGAAAAATAACAGGTTCTTTCAACGTTACAAAACTGAAACAATCTTTATTTACTCCTTTTTCAGGTCTTTCATGAGGCATCGCAAGCCCCGGAGCAAGTATATAAAACGGACCCAACTCCTCAGTTCTCTCTATAATAGCATCAACATATCTTCTTTCAATAGTACCTTTATCTAAAAGAGGTTGCATACATACTTCTATAGCATCCTTCCACGTTACTGCTTCTCTTTTCAGTACAACTGATTCATTTTCCTTTAGTGAATCAAGTAAATTCATAATATCCTCCAATTTAAAATCTTCCCGGTCGGTTTTCTTTTTTGTATAAATAGAATCCTACTGTCCGATTCCTACTTCTTTCAATTTTGTTTCCAACTCATTCGCATCAAGGAGATTTAAAAGCCCTACCATTTTAGTATTAGGACCACCTTTCAAATCATTTATTATATGTGTCGAAGCTAAAACAAGATCATAATTTGCAAGCCCTGATTTTGCCTCTCCCATGCTACATGAATTCACATCTGCTTCTACGTTTAATTTTTTTAGTACCTGTGTAACTTTCATTTTCATAATCATGCTTGTTCCCATTCCGCTTCCGCACACTGCCAGAACTTTTAACATCAAAACCACTTCCTTTTCTCATTTTTTATTTAATTAATTTTTATTAATTCCCTTCCAATTCAACTGTTCCTTCATAATACTGTTCTTTATTTTTGGATTTTATATATTGAATTTGAGGTACTAAAAGCATCAATACAATTATAAGTATGTATCCTGCCATTCCCAAGTATTTCATCACAAACCCTTGAGCCAACCACACTGTGCTCTGATCGATATTTCCATGCCATCCGCCTTTTAGCTGGAATAAAGCTACTGCTACAGCACCACATAATACTTGAAGAACTCCTGATAAAGCTGATAAAATAAGTGCCGCTCTTGCTCCTCCACGCTTATCTGCATATACTGCAATAGTTGCATTATCAAAGAATACCGGTACAAACCCTGTTATTATGAATATAGGAGACTTGAATATCAGTAATCCTGCTATTGAAACAAATTGTGCAATTGTACCTACTAAAAATCCGAAAAGTACTGCACTCGGAGAACCGAACCCGTAAGATGCCGCACAGTCAACCGCTGGCAATGATCCCGGCAATATTTTATTTGAAATCCCTTGGAATGATAAAGTCAACTCAGATACGAACATTCTAACCCCTGTTTTCAATATTGTTAGATACACTGCAAATAATAATGTTGTTGAAACAATATAAGTTCCGAACAGAAGTTTTTTAGGATCAAATGCCCCTGTTGCCACTCCATTAGGATTTACAATCGGACAAGTTTGTACTCCGTTTTCTACGACACATTTTCCGAATTTTGCTGTAAAGAACTCAGGTCCTAAAATCCACATTATTATACCAAAAAATATTATCATTATTAATCCTGTAGCTATAATATCATCATGAAGCATTGAAAGCCATTTAGGTAATTTAAGGTCATCCAGTTTCTTTTTGGGATTTCCCAACTTTGGTGCTAATTTATCAGCTACCCATATTGCAAACATTTGCTGATGCCCTATGGCAAATCCTGCATTTTCAGTTAATCTTTGAGTAGGTTCAACAGATAAGTTTGATCCTACAGCCCAGTAAATTCCAGCAAAAATTCCTACTAATACTATTCCTGTTATGTTCTGGAATTGAGGAAATAAAAAGAAAATCATCCATGTTGCTGTTGAAGCTTGCTGTTGCATTATATGTCCTGTTATAAATAATGTTCTTACTTTTGTCACTTTTCTAAATAATACGAGCAATATATTTATAATAAACCCTATTAACAATGCCATCATTACTGATGCCGCCAATCCCTGTTTTGAAGGATCTTTCGCTATTATTCCTTTGATTCCTTCATCTACAGCCTGTAATCCGAAATAAGGATCTATAACCGCCGCATCTAACTGAAATTTTGTTTTTAAAGCTGCAAGTATAGGTCTGAAAGTTACTACAAGTCCCCCCGCACCTACATTTAATATCATATATCCGACAGTAGCTTTTATAAATCCTCCGACTGCTTCATATATCTTTTTACCCATAAAAAGATAACCTACAAACACTAATAAACCTACAAAAAACTCAGGTTTAGTCAAAATATTCTGTCCAAACATTGTTCCTATTTTCATTAAAAAGTTCATTTTCTTCTCCTTTTAAAATATATTTTATTTAATAAATAGAATATTGCAATATGTTTTTCCGGACTTTGAATTATATTGCATTTCTTTTTTATTTTTTTATAAGAATGATTTAAATGGTAAATCAGGTTCTATTGTAAATGCATCTTCAAATCCTCTTGGATACATGTATTCCATATCGTCTTTATTGTCAGGAAATACAAATTTTCCACCCGGTTGCCATATATAAGGTTTAAATTTATATTTCATTCTATCTTTTCTGTAATTCCATAATAAAGTAATTTCTTTCGGATCAGCCATAAAGTTTGACCATATATCATGATGTAAAGGTATAACTACTTCTGTTTTTAATTCTTCTGCCACTCTCAATACGTCGGATGAAGTCAACTTATCAGTCATTCCTCTCGGATTTTCTCCATATCCTACAAAAGCAACATCTACTTTATTTTCATTACCATGCTTCACAAAATAGTTCGAGTGGTGTGAATCTCCTGCATTATATATATTTCCACCTGTTGTTTCTATAAGATAATTCACCGCCATATCATCCATATCAGGAGGCAACTTATCTTTTAAGACAACATCATCATCTACTGTCAGTAACATTGTTCTGTCAAAAGACTCCAACATTTTTATTTTAGTATCTTTTATACTTATTACATCCCCCGGTCTCACCGTTACCAATCTTTCTTCAGGAACTCCCCATTTTTTCCATATTTCCGTACATGTTTTTGGACCTACAAATTTCGCTTCAGGACAGTTTTTCAAAACTGCTGCGGCAACATTCTGATCTATATGATCACTGTGAGAATGTGTTGCAAGTAATGCATCCAAATCTCTAATTGCAAAAGGGTCAATAACACAAGGCGTAGTTCTCAAATTCGGCTGCAATGCAACACATCCTACTGCTCTCTGATGCTGGTGTTTAGGTTTCATCAGTTTATTTTTACTCGATCTTTTTCCTGTAGCAACCCATAAATCCATACAGATATTTGCATTTCCTTCAGTTTTTACCCAAAGGCCCATATTTCCAAGCCACCACATAGCAACTGTTCCCGGCTCTACTACAGTCTCTTCAATCTCTTCATTTAACCATGTTCCCCATTCAGGAAAAGTACTTAAAATCCATGATTCTCTCGTAATTTCATCTAACTTAGCCATTTTTCCTCCTAAAAATCTGTTAATTTTCAATAATTGTTAGTAATTTATTTTTTGTGTTTACTATTTATTAACAATGTTATACCTCGATTTTTTAAAAAGTCAATAGCAAAAAGAAAATTTTTTTCATTTTCTTTTACAATTTGTTAACAGTGTATATTCTTTTAATATTAAACCTTTTAACATTTTCATTCCATTTTTAGTCAAAAAAAATTATTTATTTATATTTTACTTGTATTTTTTTGGAATAAAAACTTTATTTTTCCTTTTATATATTGAAAAACATCAAAAAAAGGAAAGTATCGTTTTATTCCTTTCAAATTATTCCTGATTATTGAATAACCCGCTCTAATAACGTATAATTATACTTCTTTGAATATTATCATATATTTTTTCAACATAATAACTTCTAGATTAAAAGGTTTTATTTTTAATAAACTACATCTTCTGTCGGATAAAAGTTACTTTCATCTGATATTTTTGAAAAATTTTTAAACAGCTCAATATATTCTCTATTATAAAAAAGACTTGTTTTATTTGTAGGAACATGATGATTGATTTTAACACCATAACCGCATCATCATCGTACGGATCATACACATATATTCTTAAGTTGAAATTTGCAGGTAAATCCCCTTCATTGATAAGATATTCAATATTTTCTATTTTACTTAAATAATCTAATAAATTTTTTACTGTCAGTTCTTTCCTTTCTTTTTTATTAAAAACAAACCCTATTTTAAGTTTTTCTCCATCAGAATAATACACCATATAATAATATTATTATTGTTACAATAAATTTTATCGATTAAACGTTTTTATTATAAGTCTAAGAAGGTAGTCGTCAGGATTAGCTATTCAATTACAAGTTCCTGAACTGAAATAGCCAAAAATAATAAAAAAATTATTCTCTTCATAATGTCCCTCCAATTTTTATTTATATCATACTTCAATTTTCCAGAAAAAAAAGCCCTTTTACAGGCTTTTATTTTTTTATTATCTTTTATTTTTTCTTTTTGTTGATATCATCTACTAAGTACATCTACACCTAAAACTATAACACATCCTACTCATATAAAACCGGCTTTCTTTACTAAACTCTAATATATTACATCCAAATATTACATATTAATTCAAGCTGCTTTATATTTTTAGCTTATATGTGTTGGTGCCCGAGGCCGGAGTCGAACCGGCACGATATCACTATCGACGGATTTTGAGTCCGTTGCGTCTACCAATTTCACCACTCGGGCTAAACTACTTACTGTACTATTTTAATAAATTTCATTGAATATGTCAACTATTATTTTTAATTTTCTTTCTAACTACTAAAAATTTGTTTAAATCCCTTCTTTTAAACTCTTCTTTGCAAATAATATAAACTATAAAAATACATAAGATTATAATTTATAAGATAAAAATATTGAATATAAATTCAACATTCAAATATTTCAACGGATATTTCATGCTTTTTTGAAAAAATTCCATAAAAAACTATCAACACAAATTTCATTAAAATTCAAAAATCTCCGTTCACCGTAAAAACAAAAAAAGTTTTTACAATTCTAACTTTATACATTTTTCAGGCTGTTAAATCTCAATACTGAAAAAACTGAAATACATAAAAAATAATTTTGAGTGAAAGCATATCTAAACTGTAATTTTTTAAATGATAAAAATCTCAAAAGACCATATGCGTTTATTTTTTATTCACTAAACTTTATTTTCTTTTCCAGCTCTTCATACCGTTCAGTTCCGATTATTTTTTCCAGCTCGATATTTGATCTTATATTTCCTTTTTTTATTTCAAGTAGCAATTTTTTTATTTCTTTTTTGGTAAATCCTATTATTTTCAGTTTTTCTTCATTAGAGTTATTTATATTATATTTTATATAATTTCTTTCTTTATAGTTTTTCTCAGGATTTTTTATTTTTTCACTGTCTACAAATAAATATTTTTCTGCCTGTTTTAATCCTGTTTCACCAAATCTCGGAATATTCTTCAACTCCTGTATATCTGAAATAATACCTATTTTCTCTCTGAATTCTATTAATTTATCAGCTTTTGCTTTAGAAAATCCCATTTTCAGCAACTGCTCATACTCCACATCATTTACATCAAATTTTTCCGCTACTTTTGTCAAATTATTTTCTTTTACGGCTTCATCTTTCCTGTAAACCACTTCTTCATTAATTTCAATATCAGGAATATTTCGTTCCTCAATAAACAATCTTAAAAAATTTCCTAAAATCAAAAGTACAATAAATACAACAATCTTCTTTACTTTCATATCTCTGTTCCTCCCTCAATTAAATTTCCCTTTTATATTTTTATTTATTATCTTCTCTGAAACAATACAGCTTTTTTAATTCTTGTTTTTTATTTTCCAGCCTTTCTTCCACCTCATTTATCCAAACTAAAGGATCTTTAGGATTAATAAATCTTTTTATATTATCTTTCCCGTTATCCTTCCATATAAGTTTGGTTATTGCCCCTGCTCCTATTCCGATTATTACTTTATTTTCTTCTATCATCTCGATGTTATATATGGATTCACACCCGAGCAGGGAATATCCTAAATTCTCACCCCAATGAAAACTATTTTTCTGTCTGTACATATAATACGGATAAAGATTTTTTTCAGTGGTTATTTCATTCAATTTTTCAAATATTTTTTCATAATTCAGTTTATTGCCATGTTTATAATTTTCCTTATTTAATTTACTTGCATTTTTTATTGCAAGATTATGTATTGTAAAATTTTCAGGATTATATTTCTTTACTTTTTCCAATGTATACAAAATATCTTCAGTTGTTTCCCCCGGAAGCCCAAAAATTAAATCCATATTTATTTTCAAATTTAATTTTTTAGCAATATTATAAACTTTATCAAACTCTTCTTTGTTGTGATACCTGTTTACAAGTTTTAATGTTTTATCATTAAATGACTGAGGATTTATACTTATTTTATTTACCTCATATTTTTTTATAATCTTAAGTTTTTCTTCATTTAATGTATCTATTCTTCCCGCTTCAAATGTAAATTCTTTCAAATCATTGAAATCATAATTCTCTTTTATTGTTCCAAGTAAAATTTCTATTTCCCTTTCAGATAGTATTGACGGTGTTCCCCCTCCTATATATATTATACTTATTTTAATCCCCAATTCTCTTACCATTTTCAAAGTTTCCTTTATTTCTTTTATTAACGTTTCAAAATATTCATCATATCTTTCAGCATATTTTCCTTTTAAAAGGTATGCAGGAAATGAGCAGTAAGTGCATTTCGTAGGACAGTAAGCTATTCCTATATATATTCCCGCCGTTTTTCTGTCAAGATACGATTGCTGTCTTTTTACTATTTCCAAAAGAAGTTTTGATTTTTCATCATTTACCAAATACACATTTTTCAATATATCTTCAATTTCCTTATAAGATAATCCCATATCAAGAAATCTTCTTACTATTTTTGTAGGTCTTACTCCTATAAGTGCCCCCCATTTATAATCATTTTCTTTGTCAAAAAGTTTTAATAAAGATACTTTTACCATAACTTCCTGTTGATCGTTATAAGTAAGTCCTATTTTTTTATATTGAAAATTTATTTTCCCCCTGTCATGTCCTTTTTCAGGAAATGTATTATCTTTTAAAACAGTTTCAACCTTAATAATATTATTTTTTTCAGTTACATTTATATATACCTTTTTTTTAGAAGTTTCATCAAGAATATCATAATACTCAGGCAAAAGAACTCTTACAAATTCTTCCAGTTTATTTTCATTCATTTTTATATTGCAAAATATCATCGGCTACTTTATAACTCCTTTAAAATAAAGAATAAATACAATAATTCCTAAAACAATTCTATAATATCCGAATATTTTGAAATCATGTTTTTTTATATAATTCATAAATATTTTTATTACTGCATAGGCAAATATAAATGACATTACAAATCCGACAGAAATTAAAAACCATTCATATCCTGTAAGTTTGGTTCCTATTTTTACTATTTTCAATAGAGTAGCACCCGTCATTGTAGGAATTGCCAGAAAAAAAGAAAACTCCGTTGCCGCTACTCTACTCAATCCCAAAAATACTCCTCCGATAATTGTTACTGCAGACCTTGACGTTCCCGGTATCATTGCAAGACACTGAAACAATCCTATTCCTATTATTTTTGAAATAGACAGACTCCCGATATCAGAAATACCTTTTGTTTCTTTTCTATTTGTTTCTATCCATATTAAAATTATGCCGTAAAATACAAGCATAACTGCCACAACTAATGAATTAAAAAAATATCTGTCTATTATATCATCAAATAATAGCCCTAAAATGACTGCAGGTAGTACTGCAATAATAATTTTTATCCATTTTAGAATTATTTCTCCACTTTCTTTTTTTTCGAGCTTTTTTGAAAATGGCCAAAGCTGTTCCCAAAAATATACAACTACAGACATTATAGCTCCTAGTTGAATTATTATCTTAAAAGCATTTACAAAAATTTCATTATCGGAAAGTCTTAAAAAACTATCTGCAATTATCATATGCCCAGTACTGCTTACAGGTATAAATTCAGTTAATCCTTCGATCAAGCTTAATATTGTTACTTTCAGAATGTCAAAAATCATTAGTTTTTCTCCTTTATAATCACCACAGCTTTATTCTTTTAAACATTATAGCATATTTTACTTATTCTTTCATAAATTATTTATAAACTTTCTAAGCTTTTTGAAAAAATCAACAAACCTTTCCAACCTTTTTTGTAAAAAAAATTACACTAAAAAACTATCCAACTTAAATTATTTCATATTAAAAAACACTTCATGCACTAAAAAATCATAAACTTGTTTTACTCAAACAACAATTTTTCTTTATGTTTATTCCCTTATTTTTTTGTTGAATAATTTGAATGTCGGATTTTAACTTCTATTTTAGTTTTACGTATCTATTTAACTATATTCTTAATTCTTATTTGAAATCATTTATATTATTTTTATTCTTCGATACTCAAAATTTTTCCGAGAAAATATAATATTATCCTATTCAAAAAAACTGATGTTTATGTATAGTAAGTTTGCAGTTTTTCAAATATAACAAACATTTTTGAGGATTAAAAAAATTTTACAGTCAATAACAGAAATATGAGGGTGACAATGAG
>NZ_RQYW01000025.1 GCF_003932895.1 Leptotrichia sp. OH3620_COT-345
AAATTTTCAACTATATTTTTAAAGAAAATATCTGAAATTTTTGAGTACTGTCGAAAAGGTTAGACAACATCGGTTGTGAGAATATTGAAATGTATATGCATTATTTAAAGTTGATTATTTTCTTTCATGAGGACATATACTGTCCCCATAAAAGAAATATTCTTTATTTTTTATGTCGCAAAAAATTTCTTTACAAGGTATTTACATTCTGTTCCGTAATATTTTTCCGGAAATTTCCTTAGTGACAATGACGGATATTTTCCTGTTTGTTCTTTGATAGATCCACTTGTTCCGGCTAATTTAAAAAATACTTTGTTAATAATATTTTACTATTAATTTCCTTCCCCATTTTATAAATAATTAATAATATCCTATTGTCGGACAACCTAAATTCTCTTCAAATTCTTTTTGATTGTATTCATAATATTCATCTGACAGCTTTGTTATATTTATAAAATTTTCTTCTCATCTTTGTTTCCGATTTTGGAAAAAGTTAAAATTCGTATTATTAATAGTAGGAGCATCTATTTTCCCATTTTTTTTTTTTCAATCTAATTCCAACCATCAACTGTTTAACAGAAAAAATTATATTATTTAGAGCTTTTCTGTGTTAATTTTTACTGTTCTTCCACTTTCTCGGCTTCTATTATATTTTCTATATTTTCAATTTTCTGCTCCTTAATATCTTCAATAGGCTCTTCAGGCATTACAACAGCAGCTATTATATATGCAAATACTCCTGAACCTCCTGCTAAACAAAATACTACCCAGGCTATTCTGATAAAAGTCGGATCTATTCCGAAATATTTTCCTATTCCCCCACACACACCTGTCAATTTTTTATCCGTTCTTGATTTATAAAGTCTTTTTTTCATAAAATTCCCTCCTGAATTTGATTATTTCTATTTAATTTATAACTGTAATTAAATTGGTTCATAATTAAAGTATATTATAATATTACTTGAATGTCAATAAATCCGTGAGTATCATTATTTTTAAATTTTATTTTTTTAATTATATATTATATTTTATTCAAATTCTCAAATTATATAGCTTTATTTTGTTAATTTTTCATTCATTTTTTGATGCTTCCAATTCTTTATATTTCTATTAAATTTATATTTTTGAATCTGATTTTCTTCAAAAAATCAATTATATTTTAATTAAATTCTATACTGTTTTCGACTTATTTTTCAGCCGTCATAACAAGATAAAGGGATTTTTCAAAACTGAATTCGGATTTGTCAAATCCTCCATAAACTTTTACATTTTTAAAACCCGTTTTGTCGAAATATTTCTTCAATTCATTATAGTTTATATTTACAAGTATTTCTTCGTTTTTGACTGTATTGTCAAGAACTGTTTTAAAAATTATATTATTTTCCTTATTCAAATAATAAAAACGTTCAAATTTTACATTTTTATTTTCAATTAAAGGTAAAATTCCTAAAAAATTATTTTCATCTTTCTGTAACAGAAATTTATTGAAATTCACAAGCTGTATTATTATTTTCCCTTTATTTGTAAGACTGTCAAATGCTTTTTTAAGAAAATCACGAATTTCATCTTTATTTTTTAAATGAGGTAATGTATTCCCTATATTTATTATTGTATCAAATTTATGTAACATATCTATTTCAAGCATATTGACACCAATTACGGGAATTCCTTTTTCCACAGCTTTGTTTATAAGTTTTTCATTAATATCAATAGATAAAACCTTATATTTTTTTTCAATCAGATACTCTGATAAATTTCCCGTAGCGGCTCCTACATCCAAGATAAACTCTCCTTTTACTTCTTCATCCATAAATTTTTTCTGTAAAGAGGACAATGGAAAAATAAAATCATATTTCTCAGATATTGTATTATAAAATTTTTTCATCTTTATTTCATTTTCAGTTTCCTTAGGCATAAAAATACTCCTTATAAACGCAGTTTTATAATGCTTTTTCCAGCTTTCCCATAAACATATCACGGATAAACTGATATTCCCCCATTCCTTTCAACAAAACGGTTACTTCATAACCTTCATTTTGAGGCAATGTTTTCCATGAACCTTTTTCATCTGATGCCATATCATTTTTAGCATGATCTCCTGCAACTATCATAAAAGGTTTTAGTAACATTTTTTTATAATTTGTCTCCTTCAACTTTTTAATAACATCTTCAATCGTTACCTGCCCTTCAACAGTAGCTATGAAAATATTGTCTTTTCCCGCTTTAATATATTCTTTCTGTAATTTCTCATAAGTACTGTCTGCCGCACTTTCAGAACCATGCCCCATAAATACAATCGCTTCACTTCCTTCAGTATTGTTAAATTCCTCATTATTGACTGTTCTATCATAATCTTTCTTTTCTGTCAGAAGAGGTTCTGTAACTTTTCCATATTTATCACTTAGTTTTGAATACTCTATTCCGCTTAAAATATGTAAAGACATTGTTATAATTTCTGAATAACCTTTGTTTTTCAAAGTTTCCAATCCTTCTTCCTGATTATATATGAATCCCTTCTTTTTTTTCTATTATTTTTTTATAATTCCTGAAGTATAGGCTTTTTCCACTCTTTCAGTTCCATATTTTTTCCTTGTCTCATTTTCAATGATTTCAAGTGATTTTTCTTTTGCATCTTTGTAAGATGTACCGAAACTTGTCACTAATATTCCTTTATGTCCTTTTCCTTTGAAATATTCTTTTATTTTTTTGAATAGTTTTTTTATTATCAGTCATATTGTATTATTCATTTTCTTACTTCCTCTTACCGTTTTCATTCCGTTATGCGAATATTTTCAATTGCTTTTTTTTATTTATATTATATCTTTTACAAAATCAAATATTCCATATACCCCTAAAGTCACTACACTTGCTGCCAATACTACTCCAAGAAATATCGTAAAAAAGGATTTTTTCCTGTCAAGCTGAAGAAGTGCCGCTATTAATGCTCCTGTCCATGCTCCTGTCCCCGGAAAAGGAATTGCTACAAAAAGCAATAACCCTAAAAATTCTTTATTTGCTACACTCTCACTTCTGCTGAAAGCTCTCTTTTCAAGTTTATAAATTAGATTTGTCATTATATTATGTTTCTTCATAAAGCCAAATACTTTCACTACAAATAATAATATAAAAGGAACCGGTAGCATATTTCCGATAATTGATGTTATTATATTTATATGCCACGGAAGTCCGAGAGAATATCCTACAGGAATACTTCCTCTCAACTCTATTACAGGAAGCATTGATATAAACAGTATTCCTATTACTTTTCCTACATTTGCTCCGAATATTCCAATTATAAATGTTATTATTGACTGTGCTATTTTTTTCATGTTGTTATACATACTCTGTACTTATCTACAGAATCTGTATTTCTCCTTTCTTTTTCGTTCAATTTACGGTATTATAGCACGACGGCAGACTTCTTTCAATGGAATTTATTGTATTGCTTTTTTCATTTAATAAAGTTACAATTATAAAAAATCGAAAAAGAAATTGTTATAACATAAGAGAATGTAACAAAAGTTTTAAATATGAGCATTAAAAAAAGGAAATGATTTTTGGATATTATTGATAAATACAACGAAGTGTTGGAGAATCAATCTAAGATCCATTTTTTCTTTTGGTATAAAATATCCATTCCTATTGTAATGACTTTTAATATAATTGAGCCGCTAGGATTAGCTTCTTTCAGTTTTTTTAATTTTTTAACAGGAATTTGTGGAATGATCGGAGCTATTCCGTTTTTAAAAATAATTTCTCAGAAACGGACTTAACTAAAAAATAAGGTTCTTTAATTCTTAACAACTGTGTTACTTTTATACTTCTTTTTATACTTTTAATTCTTGTCGCTATTTTAAAGGATAGACTTTTTTAGCCATTATAAATAAAAATGAGTAAATAATAGAAATTGTAATAGTCAAAAAACTTTCTTTTTGTGAAATGTGCGAATATTACAGAAAATAAAATGTAAATGATTTAAGTAAAATAATTATTAACAATATAGATTTCTTAGATAATATAAATCTTTTCTTATCTGTTTCGCACATTTCTTTCTCCTTTTATAATTTGACTATTGAACTTTATATGTTTTAATATTTCATTTTCAGCTTTTTTTACACTGTCAAGATCTGTTTTATGAATATCAAGTTTTCCTCCTTTTTTTTCATCTTTAAAAGCTTTCACTGTAATTGCCGGTAAATTTTTCATTTTTGTTCCTATTCCTATTATTCCTGCTTTCGGTAAGGAATTTAAAACTCCGGCTGAATTTCGTCTTGTCTCATTTAACAGTGCTTTACCGTTATTGGGAATTACCGTAAGAATCTTATTGTTATAAAGATATCTTCCCGGATGATTGACAGGTGTGCCGGGTCCGTTGCTATTGCTTCCAAATTCAAATGAGAAGCTGCGTATATTGCTTCTCCTCCTCCTTTTGAATGTCCGCTTACTCTTGTTAATCCTCTGCTATATCCGCCTTTCCCGTTTTTATATTCATTCTGTACTTCTCCGGCAATTCTCAAAGCCTCTTCATAACTTTTCGGAGTTCCATCTTCACTTCCTTTACTACATTTTTCAGTTATTCCTTCAAAACCTGTTAATGCTACATTTGAGCTCAAGCTTAGTAAAGGATTAACAGCTGAGAGAGCTCCAAAACTTGATTTTATTCCTTTCCGTTTAGGTGAATCCAAATTTATGTAATTATTACCCCAGTCACATGCCCAAGCTTTAGGATTCTTTGCTATTTCAAAAAGTCCGGGACTACTTCCTTCAAAAATAATCTCAACTTCTTTTGTTTTTTCATTTCCGAGAATTACAGCTTTTACTCCGGAGCCTGTTTCTTTTATTCCGAGTATTTTAAATTCTTCTTCTTTCGATTCCCTTCCCATTTTAAAAGTACTTCCTACTTTAAATCTGTTCTTTTGCCAATTCATTTTTAAAATTTTCATAAATTCCTTTATCGGACATTTTTACTCTGTTTGATATTGTTCCCTCGCTCAGTTTCATTCCTGATATCATTTCCAGAAAAGTTTTCTGCTTCTGCCTTTTTTCCTGCTGTTCTAATATTTTCTTTGTTTCATTTCTGTCTTTTTCCTTAGTTGCAGTTTCAAGCATTTTAGTTAAATCAGGTGCTCCTTCAAATTCTTTTCTTATTTTTTCTCTTACTGCTTTTTTTTCTCATCCATTATTATATTGGGATTATTTAATAAACTATTTTCTCTTGGCGACTTAGTTTTCTTAATTACAGATTTTTTAGGCGAACCCGTTAATTTCGTCTGTCCACTGCTCATCCCCATTCCTTCAAATGCCTTTTTTATCTTTTCTCTTACGATTTCCTTTTCCTTAGCCGTAGGTTTGAGTCTTCTTGAATTTATAATCTTTTCTTCCATCATTTCTTTTTTCTCTGAATTCATAATTTTTCCTCTTTTCTATATCCAATTTTTTTAACTATATCATTTTTTGAAAATTTTTACTTTTATAATTTATATATATCATAAATTTCTCTTTATTGTCAATTTTTCAAAAAACCTTATAAATAAAGAATTTATAAGGTTAAAATCTATTTTTTTAGAATTTTTTTAAAAAAATAATTGGAATATTAATAAAACTATTTTAATTTAAAAAATAAAATGAATAAACATGATATTAAGAATAAAATTTATAATAAGAAATATTTGTTTCTTTTTAAAAAAATAATAACAAAAAATCAACTAATGATAAGACAGCTTTTTATTCTTATTAAAAGTTGATATTTTTAAGTTTACCATAATTTATACATATCATATCCGAGTTTTTTCAGGGTCCATATGAAAAAAATAATGGAAGGAACGTATAATACGAAGAAAGTCAATAAATTTCGCGTTCCAAATATATTTTCAATAAAAAGAAAATAATATCCTCTAAGATAAATACTTAAAAGATTATAAAAAGAATGGAAAATAATTGTAATCCATATTTTTTCATATTTACGTATTATATTTCCAAAAAATATTCCAAGTATAAACGCATAAATCCTTTGAAAAAAATTATAATGCCATAAAGAAAAAAGTGTTGCCTGTATAAAATTATAATATTTCGTTCTTTTTTTTAAAAATTTAAATATCCACTTTCTGAATATTACTTCTTCTGCAATGGGAGCAACTATAATTGCCAACATTATCTCATGTTTCATAGGAGGTAAAGGAGCATAATATTTTTTCAGGAAAGTCATATTTAAAAGAAAATGTATTAAGGCTATTATAAATGAAAGACTTACTTCATTAAGAGTTATATATATCATATGTTTTCTAAATATTTTTTTATCCATTTTTTCCCTCCGGCTTATCAAATATCCGGTTTCTTTTAAATATTATCATTATTAGGACTATAAACCATATCACAAAAATAAAAGTAAAAGAATAAATTACAGTATTATATCCTGTTAATCTCATCTTTGATATTTTTTCCATAAAACCTGAAGAAATTTTTATATAAAAACTACTTAAATAATAAAAAGAAAATGAATAAAGAATGTGAAAAAATATAGCCACATCAATTTTTCCCGTTTTTTCTTTTAAATATCCGTAAGTAAGCCCCATGAAAAAACTTGGAATAAAAATAATAAGCCAGTCTGAATATAAATTTTCTTCAATTCTGTATATAAGTTTAAATATATCTTTTACAAAATAAAAATGAAAAAATGCTGATAAAGTTGCCTGTATTATATTAGCATACTTTGTCTTTCTTTTCAGAAAATTAAAAATTATCTCTCTAAATATCATTTCTTCCATAATAGGAAACTGAAAATATCTGTATCCTGTAAAATGACGAAATGCGAAATCCTATCTGAACCTAACAAAGACAATGTTTCAAGCAACTTAATTTCATCAGTCATTAAATCTGCCGTTGAAAATACCAAAGCTGTAACTATAGTAAAAATTCCTGTCCATATGTAATTTTTATACTTTTTTATAATATTCATTTTAATTCCCTTTTCCTAGCAGCCTATATCTAAAAATATCATTTAAAATTTTAAAATATTATGTATATTAACTTTTTATTTAATCGTTATTCAATTTTTATATTTTAGTAAATTTTCGCAGATTTTACTCTAATTAGACAAGACAGTATCGTATTAAATTTACCTTAGCATAAATTTTATAAAATGTAAAATATAATTTCACTATGCAATCTAACATTTATTTTGTTTATTTTTATATTTATAAATTTTTCAACAAAAAAATGAAGCCCTTAAGCTCCATTTTATCTATGTTTTTTAGTTCCTATAAAGCCTTTCATTTTCTTAACAGCCAAATATGAATCTATTTGCTGTATCAACTCAACTGCCACTCCCACAAGGATAAGCAAGCTCGTTCCTCCGAGCAGCACAGGTATATGAAGTACATATCCGAACCATATATTCGGAAAAATTCCTAACAATGCAAGGAAAATTGCACTTCCAAAAGTAATTCTCGTAATAACTCTTTCCAAATAGTCAGCTGTTTCTTTTCCCGCTCTGACTGTCGGTATTGTTCCTCCGCTCTGTTTCAAATCTTCTGCCACTTTATCAGGATCAAAAGCGATAGTCAATGTGTAGAAAAATGAAAACACTATAATAAGGAATGCAAATAAAAGTAAATATAAAAATCCTGTCTGTGAAAACTGATTTTGCCACCATGCATTAGCTTTCAATATTTGCACTACAAACGGCGGTGCCGCCATGAGTACCGATGCAAATATTATCGGCATAACTCCTGCCGTATTTATTTTTAAAGGTAAGTAAGTTCTTCTTCCGACAGAACTCTGACCTCCTCCAAAACCTAAACTTCCTTTTCCTGCATACTGGATAGGAATTCTTCTTTCAGCAAGCTGTATAATTACCATTAATGCTATTATTGCCACAAACAACAGTACAGACAATCCTATAAGTACATATCCCATTCCACCTTTTAAGCTTGTTACCATTTGCTGAGTTACCTGTGGAAGATTTGCAACTATTCCTAAAAAAATCAACATTGATGAACCGTTTCCTATTCCTCTTATGGAAATTCTTTCTGAAATCCACATAAGAAATGCAGTTCCTCCTGTCATTAAAGTTACCGTACTTATAATAAATCTCATCCCCGGCTCAAGAACCATTCCGGGCTGGTTCATAAGTGTTATGGATATACCGAATGACTGTATGATCGCCAATACTATTGTAACATATCTTGTCCATTGAGTAATCTTGTCTCTTTCTTTTCCTCCTTCTTTCTGCATTTCATCTATTTTAGGGAATATTACTCCTAAAAGTTGAAATACGATGGAGGCATTAATGTAAGGAATTATCCCTAAAGAGAAAATGGAAGCTCTCTGAACAGCCCCTCCTGAAAACAGATTTAAAAATCCTGCTATGGCATTATTCTGAAAGTTTTTGAACAATCCCATATTAAGTCCGGGAACGGCAATATGAATACCTACTCTGGCTACTGCAAACATTACTAATGTAAAAGCCACTCTTTTTTTCAATTCAGGTATTTTGAATATAGACTGTATTCTATTTACTATTGCTTCAGTTAAAGTCAATTCTACCACTCCTCATATAATGAAGAAAAAGCAAGATTAAATCTTACTTATTCTCATCTTCTTTTTTATTATTTCCGGCTTTTGAAGAGTATGATTTTACTTCAAGTATTTCTACACTTCCTCCTGCCTTTTCTATAAGTTCTTTTGCCGCAGTGGAAATTTTATGTGCTTTTACAGTTAATTTCTTGTTAACTTCAGCATTTCCTATTATTTTCAGAATACTTGAAAAATCTTTTTCTTTAACATAGGATTCAACATTTTCATTCAAATATTCTTTTACAGCTTTTTTCCCTTTTATTGCTCTTAATGCAGTATCTGAATATTTAGTAATGAATTTAGGATTTTTGATTACTCCGTTTTCTACTAATGTTTCAAGAGTTACTGTATCTCCGTCATTGAATTTTTCTGTAATACTAAGCAATGACACTATTACTGTATCTTTTTTAAATGCCGAATTTGAGAACCCTCTTTTAGGCACTCTTCTTATTATAGGCATCTGTCCACCTTCAAATACAGGTGATACATATGTTCCGGATCTCTGTTTCTGTCCGTTATGTCCTTTTCCCGCTGTTTTTCCCCAGCCGGTTCCATGACCTCTACCTATTCTTCTTCTTTCTCTTTTTGATCCTTCGGCAGGTTTTAATTCGTTAAGATTCATTTATTCTAAACCTCCTCTACTTTAAGTAAATAAGAAACTAATTTTATTTTTCCTTCTATATCTGCTGTTTTGTTATGAATTACACTCTGGCTTATTTTTCTTAAACCAAGTGATTTAACAGTATCAATATGATTAGGTTTTCTTCCATTAATTCCTTTAATAAGTGTTACTTTTACTTTAGACATTAATTTTACCTCCTAACCTATTATCCTAAAATTTCTTCAACTGATTTTCCTCTAAGTCTTGCAACTTCTTCAATTGATCTTAATTGTCTTAATCCATCCAAAGTCGCTCTTGCAACATTATCTTTATTTTTTGATCCTCTTATTTTTGTAAGTACGTCAGTTACTCCTGCTAATTCCAGAAGTTCTCTCGTTGCGGATCCTGCGATAACTCCCGTACCTTTTGAAGCCGGTTTTAATAATACACTTGTTGCATTGTATTTTCCAAGCTGTTCATGAGGTAAAGTTCCACCTTTTAATGCTACATTTATCATATTTTTCTTTGCATTAGCTATTGCTTTTTTTATAGCATCAGGTACACCGTTAGCTTTTCCGAGACCGATACCTACTTTTCCTTTTTCATCTCCAACCGCTGCCAACACTGAAAAGGATATTCTTCTTCCTCCTTTAACAGTTTTGGAAACTCTGCTTATTCTTAAAAGACTTTCTTTATATTCATTCGCTTTTACTTCTCTATCTCTGGCCAAAATAAATCCTCCTTCTCTTTAGAATTTTAATCCTGCTTCTCTTGCAGCGTCTGCAAGTGCTTTTACTCTTCCTGTGTAAACATATCCGCTTCTATCAAATACTACAGTATTTATTCCTTTTTCCAACGCTTTTTTCGCTATTGCTTCACCGACTTTTTTTGCCGCTTCAATATTTCCACCATTTTCAGCTTTAGCTCCTTTTTCTATTGTTGAAGCGGAAACTAACGTTGCTCCTGTATTGTCGTCAATTATCTGAACAAATATGTTTTTCAAGCTTCTATACACAGAAAGTCTAGGTCTTTCAGCAGTTCCAACGATTTTATTTCTTATGCTTCTATGCTTTTTTTCTCTTAATTTATTTCTGTCGAGTTTCTTAATCACTAAAATCTACCTCCTATCCTTTCTTACCTTCTTTTCTTCTGATTACTTCATCAGCATACTTAACTCCTTTTCCTTTATAAGGTTCAGGAGGTCTTTTTGCTCTGATGTTTGCGGCAATTTGTCCAACTAATTGTTTATCGATTCCTTCTACAGTTATTTTATTATTTCCTTCAACTTTAAAAGTAACTCCGTCAACCGCTTCAATTTCAACAGGATGAGAATATCCCAATGCCAAAGTAAGTCCTTTACCGTTAGCTTGTACTCTGTATCCTACTCCGATCAATTCCAATTTAATCGCAAATCCTTCGCTTACTCCCGTTACCATATTATTCAAGTTTGCTCTTGTTGTTCCGTGAAGAGCTCTAATATGGGGTAAATCATTAGGTCTTTCAAATGTTATTTCTCCATCTTTTATGTTTACTTTTATTTCACTGCAAAGTTCTCTTTCCAGTTCGCCTTTAGGTCCTTTTACAGTAAATTTATTTCCATCTTGTTTAATTTCTACACCTGCAGGTATAGATATAGGTTTTCTACCTATTCTTGACATGACTCTCCTCCTATATTATAAAATGCGTAAATTACCACACGTAGCAGAGAACTTCTCCACCAACATTATGCTTTCTGCATTCCTTGTCCGTAATAACACCTTTTGGTGTAGAGACAATGGCAATTCCTAATCCACCCAATACTTTAGGTAAATTTTCAACAGATGTGTATACTCTTCTTCCCGGTTTTGAAATTCTTTTCAAACCTTTAATTACAGCATCTCCATCCATATATTTTAAAGTTACTAATATATCTTTTTTAGTTCCTTCTTCTTTTACTTCGTAACTAACTATATATCCTTCATTTTTTAGTATATCTGCCATGCTTTCTTTTATTTTGGAAAACGGTATTTTAACTTCAGAATGTTTTGCAATATTTCCGTTTCTTATTCTCGTAAGCATATCAGCAATAGGATCTGTTAAATGCATTTATTTGTCCTCCTCTCAAAATTACCAGCTTGATTTTTTTACTCCCGGGATTGCTCCCTCTCCTGCCAACTGTCTGAACATTACTCTTGAAATACCGAATTCTCTCATAAATCCTCTCGGTCTTCCGTTTAATTGGCATCTGTTTCTTACTCTTGTAGGTGATGCGTTTCTCGGTAATGTTGCCAGTTCAGCTATAGCTTCTCTATCGCCTTTTCTAGCTCTTTCTTTTAATTCAGCTCTTTTTGCCGCATATTTATCAACTGTTTTTTCTCTTTTTAAGTTTCTTTCAACCATTGCTTTCTTAGCCATTTATTAAATTACACCTCCTTCAAAATAGAACTATTTCGCAAAGGGCATTCCGAATGCTTTCAATAATGCTCTTCCTTCTTCATCGTTTTTCGCAGTTGTTACTATTGTAATCCCCATTCCAAATATTTTATCAACTTTATCAATTTCGATTTCCGGAAAAACGATTTGTTCTTTAATTCCTAATGTATAATTACCTCTACCGTCAAATCCTTTAGGAGAAACTCCTTCAAAATCTCTTACTCTCGGCAATGTAATGCTTATAAGTCTATCAAGGAATTCATACATTTTTTCTTTTCTCAATGTCACTTTTGCTCCTATTTTCTGACCTTCTCTTAATTTAAATCCTGCTTCGGATTTTTTTGCAGCTCTTGCAACAGGCTGTTGTCCTGTTATCTGCGCTAATTCTTTAATTGCAGTTTCTATTAATTTAGGATTGGTTGTAGCTTCTCCAATTCCCATATTCACTATTATTTTTTCAACTTTTGGAACTTGCATTATATTTTTTATATCTAAATCTTTCATTAATGCAGGAACTATTTCCTGTTTATATTCTTTCTGTAATCTTGGAATATATTTTTCAGCCAATTAAAGTCTCCTCCTCTCTATATCCTATATTTCATTACCGGAAACTACCGATATTCTTACTTTTTTATTATCTCTGATTTCATATCTGACTCTTGTTCTTTTCTTTGCTTTTTCATCCCAAAGCATTACTTTTGATGAAAAAATCGGCATTTCTTTTTCTACAACTTCCCCTTGTGGGTTCATTGCATTAGGCTTAATATGTCTTTTTTGAATATTCACACCTTCTACAACGATTTTACCCGTTCTTGGATATACTTTTAAAACTTTTCCGATTTTTCCTTTATCTCCTGTTTGATCCTGACCTGCTTTATCATTTCTCGGCAAATCTTTTGATCTTCCGCTTATTACAATAACCGTATCTCCGGTTTTAACATGTAATTTATTGGGTATTGATTTTGTTTTTGGTTTAGCCATTTTTCGTAAACCCTCCTTCCTATAATACTTCCGGTGCTAGAGATACTATTTTCATAAAGTTTTTTGCCCTTAATTCTCTTGCCACAGGTCCAAAAATTCTCGTACCTCTTATTTCCAAGTTTGAGTTTAATATAACTGCTGCATTGTCATCAAATTTTATATATGATCCGTCCGGTCTTTTAAGTTCTTTTCTAGTTCTTACTATTACGGCTTTAACGACATCTCCTTTTTTCACATTTCCGTTAGGAATAGCTTCTTTTACAGAGGCTACAACGATATCACCGATTTTTCCGAATCTTCTTCTTGATCCGCCTAATACTCTGATAACCATTATTTTTTTTGCACCTGTATTATCAGCAACATTAAGCATCGTTTGCTGTTGAACCATTTAAAATTTCCTCCTCTCAAATTTACTATACTATTTTGCTTTTTCTAAAATAGTCACGACTCTCCATCTTTTATCTTTACTTAGCGGTCTTGTTTCCATAATCTGGACTTTATCACCGATACCGCATTCGTTATTTTCATCGTGTGCCTTATATTTTTTAGAAGTTTTAACCCTTTTTTTGTAAAGTTTGTGTAATTTCATTGTTTCTTCAAGAACAACTACAGTTTTATCCATTTTATCCGAAACAACTATTCCTTCTCTGACTTTTCTTTCGTTTCTTTTATTTTCCACTGACGAACCCTCCTATTTCACAGTCTTTTTCTCAGTTATTATTGTTTTCATTCTTGCAATATCTCTTTTAACCTGCTTTATTTTAGTAGTGTTGTGTAATTGTCCAAGAGTTTTTTGAAATTTTAAATTAAACAATTCCTGTTTTAGTTCCTTTACTTGTGTATCTAATTCATCCAATGATAATTCTCTTATTTCATTTGCTGTCATTACTTATCACCACCCGCTTCTTCTTTTCTTACGAATTTTACTTTTATAGGTAGTTTATGTCCGGCTTTTCTTAATGCTTCTTTAGCTTTTTCTTCTGATACTCCGCCAACTTCAAACATTATTTTTCCTTTTTTCACTACTGCTACCCAACCTTCAGCATTACCTTTACCTTTACCCATTCTTGTTCCTTCAGGTCTTTTTGTATAAGGCTTATCAGGAAATATTCTAATCCAGATTTTCCCTTCTCTTTTAAATGTTCTATTTATAGTTACCCTGCACGCTTCTATCTGTCTTGATGTTATCCATCCGAATTCTTTAGCAGCAAGTCCAAATTCTCCAAAATCAACTTTATTTCCTTTAGTAGCTATACCGCCTATTTTTCCTCTGAACTGTTTTCTGTATTTTGTTCTTTTAGGTATTAACATTAGTCATTTCCTCCTTCCTTTTTAGTTGGAAGCACCTCACCATTGAATATCCATACTTTCAGCCCTAATGCACCGTATGTAGTGTGTGCTGTTGCTGTTGCATAATCCACATCCGCTCTTAAAGTATGTAACGGTACTCTTCCTGAAAGTGTCCATTCACTTCTGGCTATCTCGGCACCATTAAGTCTTCCGGATACCATTACTTTTATTCCCTTTACTCCTGATTTTTCAGCTCTCTGAATAGCCTGTTGAACCGCTCTTTTATAAGCAACCCTCTTTTCAATTGCTGTTGCAATGCTTTCAGCTATAAGTTGGGCATTTTTATTAGGATTTTTGATTTCCTGTACTTTAACCTGTACTTTTTTCCCTGTCAGTTTTTCCAGATTTACTTTTAAAGCTTCTATTTCCTGACCTTTTCTTCCAATCAAAATTCCCGCTTTACCTGTTTCTATTATTATAGTTATATCAGTAGGAGAAGTTCTTTCTATTTGAATAGTAGAAATTCCTGCATGATAGTAATTTTTTTTAATATATTCTTTTACTTTTATATCTTCATGAAAATTATTTAAGTAATCTTTCCCCTCGGCAAACCATTTAGAATCCCATGATTTAATTATTCCTATTCTGATTCCCCTAGGATCTACTTTTTGTCCCACAGACTTACCTCCTTATATTGATTAGTTTCTTTCGTCAACTTCCACAGTAATGTGTGCAGTTGGCTTTCTTATAACATCTGCTCTTCCCATTGCTCTCGGATTTATTCTCTTTAATACAGGTCCTTTGTCAATTAATATTTTGGAAATAAATAATTTATCAGGATCCATTTTGAAATTATGTTCAGCATTTGCAATTGCCGATTTTAATGTTTTTTCTATATATTTTGCCGCCTTTTTATTTGTAAATCTCAATACGTTCAGTGCCTGTAAAGCATTTTGTCCTCTGACCACATCAGCTACAAGTCTTGCTTTTTGAGGGCTTAATCTTTGATAACGTAATTTAGCTACTACTGCCATTTAAAGGCCTCCTTTCATTTACTTTATGTTCCGCTTTTTAATTTTCCATAATTATTTATTTTCTTTTTGCATCTTTTTTCGCATCTTTTCCATGTCCGTAGAAAGTTCTTGTCGGTGCAAATTCACCTAATTTATGTCCGACCATTTCTTCTGTTACATATACAGGAATGTGTTTTTTCCCATTATATACAGCAAAAGTATGTCCGATAAATTGAGGGAATATAGTAGATCTTCTGGACCATGTTTTTATAACCTGTTTCTTTTCTCCCATTGCCTCTATTTTCTTTAATAAGTAAGCATCAACAAAAGGTCCTTTTTTTAATGAACGAGCCATTCTTTCCTCCTTATTTCATTATTTTGTATCATTATATTAATCGAATATTGTATGTTTACCGGTACACATCATTTAATATTCCTATTAAAGATGTGTCAGGCAACATTTTTATGTTTCACTGCCGTTATACTATTTCTTTCTTTTTCTGACAATGAATTTATCACTAAGTTTTTTACCTCTTGTTTTCTTACCGAGAGTCGGTTTCCCCCAAGGTGTAACAGGTGATTTTCTTCCGATTGGAGATCTTCCTTCCCCTCCTCCATGAGGGTGATCCACAGGGTTCATTACAGATCCTCTTACATGAGGTTTTCTTCCTAAATGTCTGTTTCTCCCGGCTTTTCCGAGCGATACCAGTGAATGTTCCGAATTTCCTACTGCTCCTATTGTAGCCATACATTCTTTGTGTATCAGTCTCAGCTCTCCTGAAGGTAATTCAACGTGACAGTAAGTCCCCTCTTTGGCAACAAGTCTTGCAGATGTTCCTGCCGATCTTGCCAACTGTCCTCCTTTACCCGGTAATAACTCAACGTTATGTATTACAGTACCTATCGGTAAATCTTTCAATTTCAGTGCATTTCCCGGTTTAATTTCAGCACCTTCTCCGGCTAAAACTGTATCTCCTTTTTTCAATCCGTTCGGTGCCAGAATGTATCTTTTTTCTCCGTCAACATAATGTAATAAAGCAATATTAGCTGTTCTGTTCGGATCATATTCAAGAGTGGCAACTTTTGCAGGAACTCCTATTTTATTTCTTTTCCAATCGATTACTCTGTAAAGTCTTTTATGTCCTTTATGTCTGTTTCTTCCTGTTCTGTGACCATAATTATCGATTCCATATGATGATCCTAAAGGTTCCGTCAGTGATTTTTCAGGTCTGACTTTATCTAACTCATGATTAACTAATATCGACATATGCCTTGTCCCACTAGTTATCGGCTTTAATTTCTTAATTGGCATAACTTTTTTACCTCCGCTTCTTTCTATTTAACTTTTTAAACAGTTTTTATAACAATACAGTACTTTTTATTTTATCAAATTTCAAACACATTTTTAATAATTTTAGTCTACTTCTTGATTTCTGTTAATTATACATTTTCTTCATAAGCTGCTATTTTTTCTCCGTCTTGTAACTTGACTATCGCTTTTTTTATAGCAGATGTTTTATACATGGACATTCTGAATCTTTCCATTTTCGGTTTAATGTTCAGAGTATTCACTCCTGCAACTTTTACATTGAACAGTTTTTCCACAGCTTCTCTTATTTGAAGTTTATTAGCTCTTCTGTCCACTATGAATACATATTCGTTTTTTTCCATTAAAATTCTTGCTTTTTCAGTATTTACAACAGGTTTTTTTATAATATCAGTAATATGCATTATGCCAGCACCTCCTCAATAGTTGCAAGAGCTTCTTTAGTCACAACTACTTTATCCTGCTTTATTAACCAGAAAATACTGAGGCTTCTTGAATCCAGTGAAGTAACTTTTTCAATATTTCTTACTGAATAGTCAAGATTAACATCTCTATTAAATGTATCTTCATTGTAATCAGCAACAAACAGCTGTTTTTCTCCTGCAAAGTTTAACACTTTTGCAAAATTCACAAAAGTTTTTGTTTTCGGCACATCTAATGTGAAATCATCCAACACTATTAAATCTCCATTATTTATTTTTACGGCTAATGCCGATCTTAAAGCTAATCTTCTAACTTTTTTATTTACTTTTTTAGTATAATCTCTCGGTTTAGGCCCGTGAACAACTCCACCGCCTACCATATGCGGAGCTCTTGTAGAACCTTGTCTTGCTCTACCTGTTCCTTTTTGTCTGAAAGGTTTTCTTCCTCCACCTCTTACTTCAGCTCTTGTTTTTGTAGAAGCATTTCCTTCTCTTGCTCCTGCCAACTCTGCAACTAATACTTCATGCATAACGGCTTTATTCGGTTCAATTCCGAATATTTCATCTTTTAATTCAACAGTTCCCGCTTTTGAACCGTCTAATTTATATGTATTTAAAACTGGCATTTTGTCCTCCTCTCTTTCCCTTATATTAGTACTTTTTAACTGATTTTTTAATAATTACATAACCGTTTTTAGGTCCCGGAACAGCACCTTTTACAAGTAGCAGGTTATTTTCCGTATCAAATTTAACTACTTTCAGATTCTGTACAGTTACTTGTTCGTTTCCAAGTCTTCCTGCCATTTTCTTACCTTTAGGCACATTACTGTTTGAGGCAGCTCCTCCTGCATTGGAACCTCCAAGTCTGTGATTTCTTGAAACCCCGTGAGAAGCTCTGTTTCCTCCGAAGTTATGTCTCTTCATAACTCCTGCTGTGCCTTTACCTTTTGAAGTTCCTACAACATCAACAAATTCGATTCCTTCCAAAACATCAACTTTAAATTCCTGTCCCAACTCAAATGCTTCCAATTCTGTAACTTTAAATTCTTTAAGGAATTTTTTAGGAGTAATTCCTGCTTTCTTAAATAATCCCATTTCAGCTTTTATAGTATTTTTTTCTTTCTTCTCGTCATATGCTAATGTTACAGCATTATACCCGTCTTTTTCTTCAGATTTTTTCTGAACTACAAAGTTCGGTCCGGCTTCGATTACTGTAACCGGTATTAATTTTTCATTTTCGAAAATCTGTGTCATTCCGATTTTTTTTCCTAATATCATTTTTTAGCCTCCTTAATATATTGGTTGATCCTTATCCAAATGAAAATTTATTATCTCTATCCACATTTTCTATTCCTTATTTTCAGAGTCTTACTTAGATGTAATAATACAAAGGAAAGAATGGATAATATCAACATGTACTAAGCTTATAATTGCTTAATTTCTATTCCTACACCTGACGGCAAGTTCAATGAACTTAACGCTGCTATAATCTGCTGACTTGAATTTTTAATTTCAACAAATCTTCTGTGTATTCTCATTTCAAATTGTTCTCTTGAATCTTTATTTACATGAACCGATCTTAAAACTGTATATTTTTTAGTTTTTGTAGGTAAAGGAAGAGGTCCGGCTAATTCCGAACCGTTTTTCTT
The DNA here is from genome assembly GCF_003932895.1 of Leptotrichia sp. OH3620_COT-345. NCBI lineage: Bacteria > Fusobacteriati > Fusobacteriota > Fusobacteriia > Fusobacteriales > Leptotrichiaceae > Leptotrichia > Leptotrichia sp. OH3620_COT-345. Next base: position 18,270 of record NZ_RQYW01000025.1, read on the forward strand.
TACTACTTCAGCTATTTTTTTTGCAGACTGGTCTAATAATTTATGATCGTAAGATTGAAGATATATTCTTAATTTATCCAAAGTTCTTCCTCCTAATTTTTGACTTTATTACTTAACGATAGTAGCAACAACTCCTGAAGCTACTGTTCTTCCACCTTCTCTTATGGCAAATCTCAGTCCTTCTTCCATCGCAATAGGATGT
>NZ_RQYW01000026.1 GCF_003932895.1 Leptotrichia sp. OH3620_COT-345
TGTATTTACGACAGGTTTCAGGATTAATTTTTAAGAGAAGTGAGATGAGAATGTAAGGAGAGCTATTTCGGATATTAGTTGAAATAGCTCTTTTTTTAATTACTATTAATAAAAAAATGGGCTATTTAAAATTAGGGACTGTAAAATAAATAAAATTTCGAGTATAATGAGGAAAAATAAATTTTTAATTATAATTATCAAAATGAGGATTGGTAAGTTGTGAAAAATAGGGAAAAGATAGAAAATGAATATGAAAACGAAAATTTTGCAGGTATTTTTAATGGACATGAATTAAAAAAAGCTTTTGAAATCAAAGAAATAAAAAAGGAATTTGGAAAAAAGTACAGTTTGGTTTCAAAAGAGGAAAATTTAAAATGTGCATTGGAACGATATGAGCTTGATGAAGATTATGAAGTGTATCTTTTGAAAGCCTCAGGAAAAATGAAACAGGATTTTTTTTATCCTAAAGTAAAATCAAATATATTTGAAATAGTCTATTGTCTTGAAGGAGAATGTTTTATATCTTCTACCCAAAGCAAAAAAAATTATTATTTAAAAAAGGGAGATATTTTAATTTATAAGCTGAATAATAATGATATTGATAAATATAGATTTAAAAGTAGTGATTTAAAAAAAATTCTCATTTTTCTGAATATGGATAATTTGGAATCAAATCTTTCAAAGTCAATGGATAAAAAATCTTTTTTGAAGTGGAAAGAGAAAGTTTTAAATATTTTTGAAAATGATATTTTCTGTTATGGAAAATCAAATTCGGAAGTAAACATTTTGTCAAATCAGATTGAAAATATGCTTATTAATGATGTCAATGATTATTTGGAATTTAAAATGAAAATTTTTCACTTTTTATTTTTAATTTTGAAAATTCGAGTTAATTCTATGGAAACAATATTAATTGATGATATTCAAATTGTAAAAGAAATGAAAGAAATGCTGAACGAATATTCTATTTCTGAAATTCCGACTATAAAAGAGTTGTATGAAAGTTTAAAAGTCAGTAATTACCAGTTGCAGAGAGCCTTTAAAAAAATAGAAGGTGTTACTATTTATCAATATATACAGAAAAAGAAAATGGAGTATTCAAAATTTTTGCTTGAAACTACCGATAAAAATATACTTGATATAGCTATTGAAGTGGGATATGAAAATCCGAGTAAATTTTCAAAAACGTTTAAAAAATATTTTGGAATTTTACCAAGTAAATATCAGAGAAAATGTTGAATAAAATTGTCTTAAATTAAGTGATGTTTTTTGTTTTAAGACAATTTTTTTATTATAGAATTTAATTAAAACAAAAAGAATTTGAAGATTTTTTATTAAAAGATTTATTTTGAAATTTATATATTAAAAATATAACTGTTTAATAAAATAAATAGAAAATAAAAATGAGAGTAGAGTATAAATTTGATAAAATCGAATTTTATTTAATTGGTATAAAATCAAAGATATCTAGGTTTTATAAATTATGATATATTTTATGATTGGAAAAATTGTAGAAATGATATTTATGGATTTAGCAGGACATGTTATTTATAATTAGAAAATTATTTTGAACTGTAAGATAATCTGAAATATGAAGATACTCCGGATAAAAAAATTCAGTTAATGATATTCTTATTTGTATTGTCTTCGTTATTGTGATAAGTTATAAATAAAATTTAAAAGAAAAATAAATATAATTGACGTAATATCTGAAATAATGATAAAATAAATTATTATTTATGAAAGGGGAAAGTTTTGATGATAAAAAGTGAAAATGTAAAAAAAATTTCAATATTTTTGCTTATATCTTTACAAATTTGCTGTAATGCTGAAAATAATAAAAATATAGAAAATAAGAATATACAAATAACTGAAAATTTTATGGAGAAATCACTGTTATCAGATAAAACTGTAAATTCAGAAGGAATGACAGTAGAAAGCAGATACAATCCACCTAAAGGGTATAGAAGAATACAAACTGAAAAAGGCAGTTTTGCTCAATTTTTGAGAAATCAAAAATTAAAACCTTATGGAGAAAAAGCTTTATTTTATAATGGTCAGGCTAAAAGAAGTGAAGGAATTTATGACAGTGTGATTGATGTTGAAATAGGAAACAGAGATTTACATCAATGTGCAGATGCAATAATGCTTCTTAGAGCGGAATATTTTTATTCGAGAAAAGAATACGGTAAAATAAATTTTAATTTTGTATCAGGATTTAATGCTGAGTATTCAAAATGGATGGAAGGATATAGAATAAACCCTAAAGGAAAAGGAAATTATTATAAAAAAACAGCTTCTTCAAATACTTATAAAGATTTTAGAAATTTTATGAATATAGTATTTGCTTATTCAGGAACCATTTCCCTTGAAAAGGAGATGAAACCCCAAACTATAGAAAATATTCAAATAGGAGATGTTTTTATAATGGGAGGAAGTCCCGGGCATGCGGTGATAATTTTAGACATGGCTGTAAATAACAAAGGGGAAAAGGTTTTTATGTTGGCACAATCTTACATGCCTGCACAACAGACACAGATATTAGTGAATCCTGATAGAAGTATGGGAGTCTGGTATTCTTTGAAAAATAAAGATATTCTTGTTACTCCTGAATGGAAATTTCCTTTAAATAAATTAAGAAGGTTTCAATAAATTTAAAATAAATTTTATAAAAATAATGTTTGAACTACTATAATGGAACTAAAAATTAATAATAATTTTAATATTTTAAAATTTTTAATTTTTTAAAAAAACTATATATAAACATTTTGATTTATAATAAATAATATCCTAAATTATAAATTTTATATATTTTCATTTTTATAAGTTATTAAAAATAAAATTTCCTGAATTTTAAATAGACATTGTTTATAGTTAGAGGATTATTTTTAGTTTGTAGAATAATTTTTAATTAATGTAAAATATAATTTAATTTATCCGAATTATACTTTTTTATTTAAAAGAAATGAATAAAATTAAAGTAGTATATGAAAATTTTATATTTAAATGATCAAAGCCATTAAAAAAGTAAAAGTGTAGGGTTAATATTATCCTAATTTTTTAAACTTGAGAATAAAAAATATTTGAGAATTTGAATTTTAAGTTATGTGAGAAAATATGAAAAAATTGTTAGTTTTAGGAAAAATGATATAACATCATAATATAATTAGAGCTTTATGTTACAGAAGTTGTCAAAGTGATAGAACAATTCGTAAAATTGATAAATATTAAAGGAGTTTCATATGTATAAAATATTTGAAAATGTATCTTATAGAATTATCCATAAAGGAAAAGAATTTTTGATTAAGGGAATTGAATATGATTCAAGAAACATAAATGATGATTTTGTATTTGTCGCAATGTCAGGGAAGAAAGTTGACGGACATGAATTTATACAAAATGCTATAAATAACGGTGCTAAAATGATAATTTCCGAAAAAGGTGTAAAAGTTTCTGAATATGATAAATATGAAGAAGTTTCTTTTGTAGTTGTGGAAAATATCAGAAAAAGTTTGGGAATAATTGCTTCAAATTATTATGGCTATCCTCAGAATAAAATAAAAATAATAGGAATAACCGGAACAAATGGAAAAACTACATCAAGCTATATACTTGAAAATATACTTGAAAAAACTTCTCGAATAGGAACAACAGGAAACAGAATACTTGATAAGGAATTTGAAACTGTAAATACAACTCCAGAATCACTTGAACTTATAAAATTGATTAATGAAAGTGTGAAAAAAGGTGTTGAATATTTTATAATGGAGGTAAGCTCCCATGCCCTTGAAATAGGAAGAGTGAACATGCTTGAATTTGACTCGGTAATATTTACAAATCTTACTCAAGACCATCTTGATTTTCATCAAACGATGGAAAATTATTTTAATGCTAAAAAGAAAATATTTACAATGTTAAGAGAAAAGAAAAGAGGGATAGTAAATATTGATGATAAATATGGTAAAAAAATAATTGAAGAAAATAATGGTAAAAATTGTGAAAAAGAAAATAAATATTTAAAAATAAGTATAAAAAATAAAGAAGCTGATTTATATGGAGAAATAATCGGATATACAAATAACGGAATGAGAATAGGTATCACATATAAAGGGAAAAAATATTCAGCGGAGATAAATTTAATAGGAGAATATAATTTATATAATATTTTAGGTTGTATAGGAACTGCAGTATCTCTAGGAATAAATATGGAAACGATTGTTGAAAAACTGGAAAAGATGTCTCCGGTTCCCGGAAGATTTGAAATAATAAAAAATAATAAAAATGCCAGAATAATCGTAGATTTTGCACATACAGATGACGGGCTCGTAAATGTAGGACAAACTTTAAGAAAAATAACTGAAAATAAAGTGATTACACTATTTGGAGCAGGAGGGGACAGGGATAACAGGAAAAGACCTAAAATGGCAAAGGCAGCTTCAAAATTCAGTGATTTTATAGTTTTGACTTCAGATAATCCGAGAACTGAAGATCCGATGGATATTTTAAAGGAAATTGAAACGGGATTAACTGAAATAAATTTTCCGAAAGAAAAGTATACAATTATAGAAGACAGAGAACAAGCTATAAAATACGCAGTTCAAGAATTGATAAAGCAAGGAGACAGTTTGCTTATAGCAGGTAAAGGACATGAAACTTATCAAATTATAGGAACAGAAAAAAAATACTTTGATGACAGAAAAACAGTAAAAAAATATTTGATATAATTTTAATTTTTTGATACACTTATTATTAGTAAAAAAAATTTGAAGGGAGTGATTTTAAAAAATGAAAAAAATATTCTTTTTAGTAGGGATATTGGCAATGTTTCTATTTACAGCGTGTGGAGGAAAAACGGAAAATAAAGGAGGAAGTTCAGAAAATAACGGAAGCAAAGAACTGAACATATATACTTGGACGTATTTCATACCTGAAGAATTGGTAGATAAATTTCAAAAGGAAACAGGAATAAAAATTAATTTCAGCTATTATGACAACAATGATGTAATGATGGCAAAGCTGATGTCCGGAGCAAAAGGATTTGATATAATTTCACCCTCTACTGATTATGTAGATGTACTTATAAAAAATGGATTAATTGAAAAACTGGATAAGACAAAATTAGGAGAAACATTTAATAATTTAGATAAAGAAAATTTAAAATTGGAAGAGTATTCTCAAATATATGATCCGGGATTACAATACAGTATACCTTATTCATATTCTGCAACAGGAATAGCAGTAAATAAAAAGTTTATGAAAGATTATCCTCAGTCTTTTGATGTATTCGGCTTAGAACAGTATAAAGGAAAAATGACAATGTTGGATGACGGTCGGGAAGTAATAGGAGCTACTTTACAATATTTAGGATATCCTTCCGATTCGGCAGATGACAAACAGTTGGAAGAAGCAAAAACTAAAATTCTTGAATGGAAAAAGAATTTAGCAAAATTTGATGCCACTTCATTTGGAAAGAGTATAGCTACAGGGGAATTTTACGCTGTACATGGATATGCCGAAAATATTTACGGTGAACTTGAGGAAAAAGATTATGAAAATTTTGATTATTTTGTGCCTAAAGGTGCAATGATGTATATTGACAGTATGGCAGTTGTAAAAAATGGACCAAATAGGGAAAATGCATATAAATTTTTAGAATTTTTATATAGACCTGAAAATTTTATAAAAGTGTATGAATTTTTTAAAACTACATCTGTTATAAAAGGGATAGAAGAAAAATCCTCTGTAAAAGCAATAGTAAAAACAAGTCAGGTTGTTGAAAACGGTAAACTTCCGGGAGCTTTATCTGATGAAGCAAAAGAAAAGCATGATAAAATATGGAATGAAATAAAGTTATCAAATTAATAAGAAATTGGGTAAGATAATTTGTTTTTTTACGAGGACTTATCGATACCTTCACATTCCGACTATTAATGACTGAAAAATTTTTAAAAAGTTCAAAAATATCTATTATACTTAAAAAAAACAGTGAACTTGCTATGTATAGACAGACTTTTTTCTGATTGATATAATTTATATTTTTTGTAAAAATCTTGAATGTCGTAAAATTTTAAAAGAATAAAATATGTATATATTAATAAGTAAAATGGGAAATTTTATGTAAGAATATAAGGTTTTCCATTTTTTAAATATTCTAGGAAAGAAAGTGAAATGAAATGATTATAAAATATAATGTAAATATAAAATTGAAATTTTAAAGAAAAATCCCGACATTCAAATTTTGTAACATAAAAAATGGAATATCAAATGTGGTAAAAACATCTTTTTTGTTTTTACAATAAGTGGTCATTTTTTGATATAGTAAAATTTGAGTTGGAAGTTTTTTGAACCAATTTTTTATAAAAAAAATTGGAAAACATACTATCTTACAAAATTCACATTGTTGAGGCTTTCTCGGATAATGCTTGTTTTATTCATTGTGTACAAGTGAATTCCCTTTATATCATCAGATAGAAGTTTGATAATCTGCTCTGTGGCATAATCAATTCCGGTTTTTTTCATGGATTCGGGATTATCCCCGTATTTTCTCAGGATTTTTTCGAGTTTTAAAAGGATTTTACAATTGCAAAGAGAAGTAATTTTTTATTTGTGCTGCATTTGTGACAGGTATTATACCTGCGATAAGAGGGACAGAAATGTTAAGTTTTTCAATTTGTTCTCTGAATTTGAAAAATGTCTCGTTTTCAAAGAAATCTGAGATATTAAAAAATCTTCTCCTACTTCAACTTTATTTTTCAAATATATTAAATCAAGTAAATCATTATTTTCATAATGAACTTCAGAATAAAATGCTCCTCCTACATAAAAATCACCATTTTCTTTTATATCTTTTATCAGAGTCGAAGTATATTTGTAATTTCGCTCATTGTAAATGTTTTCATCCCGTTCTTTAGGAATATCGCCTCTTAGAGCAAGTATGTTTTTTATATTATTTTCCTTAAATTCTTTTAAAAAATCAATAATTTCTTCTTTTTTACTTCCGATACATGTAAGATGAGCCAAAGTTTCTATTTCAAGACAGTTTTTAATGTATGAAGTTATTTCTACCGTTCCGGATTTGTTGTACATCCTGCACCGTAAGTGACACTTATAAAATCAGGTTTATGATCTGCCAGTTCTTTAGTAACTTCTTTAAGTTTTTCTTCAGAAAAATTTCAAAAGAGAAAACAGGATTTTTTTTATTGTAAAGTTCTTTTATTCTTTCAGTATTTTTAAATATAATAATTTATTTTAAGGACTATGAAATCGACAATTAAGGTATAAGATGGCGATAAAAAAGACCCGGAATTAACCAGGTCATAAAAAATCCCTCCATACAGAAAAGCACAGTAAAACAGTCGGTTTTAATTTAAGTTTAATAATAAAATTTAAAAGATATTCCCCAATATATCTTTATTCAACTAAAATTGTCATTGACTGTTTGTGAAAATCATTTTCAAATATATTTTACTATAAAATGGTATATTTGTAAAATTGATAAATTTTATATAGAGAATATAAATTATTTATGATTGCTTTATATATTATAAATATTTAGTAAATTAATAATTTTTTATTATTTTATAGCTATAGTATTAACAAAGAAAAGGAATTTTTAAATAGCTGAAATTTATAAGAATGTTATTTTGAGAAAATTTTAAAATAAACCTATCCGGATTAAAATTCCAAAATATAATATTTTTAAAATTGACTTTATTACAATTTTTTTGTAAAATGTATATATAAAAATTATTAATAAGTATTTGTATAAATTTTTGGAGGTAGTAAAAGATGAGTTTGTTAAATTTAAAAGGAGTTAAATCCGAAGTCGAGGGAAAACCTATTCTGAAAGGTGTAGATTTGACTATTAATAAAGGGGAAGTTCATGTTATAATGGGACCTAACGGAGCAGGTAAATCTACTCTTGCAAGCGTTCTTGTGGGACATCCGAAACATGAAATAGTTGAAGGGGAAATTATACTGGACGGAGAAAATATAAATGAACTGGAAGTAGACGAAAGAGCCCAAAAAGGGATTTTTTTATCTTTTCAATATCCTGAAGAAATACCGGGACTGACAGTGGAAGATTTTTTAAGAACTGCAAAAGAGTCGGTTACAGGAGAAAAGCAGTATTTAATGCAGTTTCATAATGAATTAGTGGAAAAAATGGAAAAACTTCATATAAATCCTGAATATGCCGAAAGACATTTAAATGTAGGATTTTCAGGAGGAGAAAAAAAGAAAAATGAAATACTTCAAATGGCAGTACTTGAACCTAAACTTGCCATATTGGACGAAACTGATTCAGGACTTGATATAGATGCTACTAAAATAGTATTTGAAGGTGTTAGAACATTAAAAACTCAAGATACTGCCATGCTTATTATAACTCACTATGATAAAGTATTGGAATATTTACAGCCTGATTTTGTCCATATACTTATGGATGGAAAAATTGTAAAAAGTGGAGGAAAAGAACTGGTAGAGTACATTGAGAAAAATGGGTACGGAAAAATGAAAGAAGAACTGGGGCTATAAAAATATTGCGGTTTTGGAAGAAAATTCAAAGAGGAGAATAATAAAAAATGGAAGATAGTAGAAAAAAAACCTATGTTGCAGATATTGAAAGAGGTGTTTATGATATTAAAGATGAAATGCAGCATAAATTTACAACAGGTAAAGGCTTAACTGAAGAAATTGTCAGAAAAATTTCAGAGAAAAAAAATGAACCTCAATGGATGCTGGATTTCAGACTGAAATCACTGGAAGTATTCAATTCAAAGCCTATGCCTGTATGGGGAGCGGATTTATCGGATTTGGATATAGACGATATAGTTCATTATCTTGAACCTGATGCAAAATCTATGAGTAACAGCTGGGATGATGTACCTGACTATATAAAATCTACTTTTGACAGATTGGGAATACCTGAAGCTGAAAAACAGTCGTTGGCAGGAGTAGGAGCCCAGTATGATTCAGAAGTTGTATATCACAGTATACATAAAGAACTGACAGAACAAGGAGTAGTATACACTGATATAGAAACTGCTTTGAATGAATATGAAGATATAATAAAAGAATATTTTATGAAATTGATTACGATAAATGATCATAAATTTGCAGCACTTCATGGAGCGGTGTGGTCAGGAGGTTCATTTGTATATGTACCTAAAGGAGTAAAGGTAAGTATGCCTTTACAGTCATATTTTAGGCTTAATGCTGCAGAGGCCGGACAGTTTGAGCATACACTTATAATAGTAGAAGAAGGAGCCGATTTACATTTTATAGAGGGATGTTCTGCCCCTAAATACAAGAAAAATGCTCTCCATGCAGGGGCTGTAGAGCTGTTTGTAAAAAAAGGAGCAAGATTAAGATATTCTACAATAGAAAATTGGTCAAGAAATATGTATAATCTAAATACAAAAAGAGCACTTGTTGATGAAGGCGGAGTAATGGAATGGGTGTCAGGTTCATTCGGCTCAAGGGTTTCTATGTTGTATCCGATGACTATTTTAAGAGGTGAGTGTTCAAGATGTGAATTTACAGGGGTTACATTTGCTTCAACAGGTCAATACCTTGATACGGGGTGTAAAATAATTCATGCTGCTTCACATACATCTTCCACAGTGCATTCAAAATCTATTTCAAAAAATGGAGGAACAGCATTTTACAGGGGTCTTTTAAGAGTGGCGCCAAATGCGGTAGGATGTAAATCCACTGTTGAATGTGAGTCACTTATGCTTGATAATGAATCAAGATCAGATACTATACCGATAATTGAAATAAATAATGACAGTGTAGATATAGGACATGAAGCAAAAATTGGAAGGATAAGTGATGAAGCTATATTTTATCTGATGTCCAGAGGGATAAGCAAAGATGAAGCGAAAGCAATGATAGTAAGAGGATTTGTCGAACCGATATCAAAAGAACTTCCGCTTGAATATGCGGTAGAGTTGAATAAGCTTATAGAGTTGGAACTTGAAGGAACTATAGGATAAGAAATCCGAAAAGAATAAAGTAATTTTAGGAGGAAAATATATAATGCTGAACGAAGCAAGTTTAAGAAACCTTGAAAATAGCAACTACAGAGCAGAAAATTTTAAAAAATATGCTTCCCTTGAAAAACCTATGTGGAAAAGGGTTGGATATGAATATGAAGAACCTGAAAGATTTAAAGAGTTTAAAAATACATTTCTTAAAAATGAAAATCAGGATGGAGTGACCATAAAGGAACTGAATGATTCTTTGAAAGAACTGGAAAGGTTGAAAAATGAAAATGAGTATGGTCTTGGAGAGTTTTTTAAAGTACAGAACAATATATTTTACAATGAAGGAAAATATATAAAAATAAATGAAAGAAAAAAAGTTGAAAAACCGGTCTATATAAATTATAATTTAAATAAAGATAATAATTTCCTTATTGATTATAATGTAATAGAAGTGGAAGATTTTGCCAAAGCTACAATTATAATTACATATAATTCGGAAGACGGATCCGAAGGTTATCGTAACGGAATAATAAAAGTTGCAGCAGGAAGAAATTCTGAAGTTAAATTAATAAAAATACAGACACTGAATACAAAAACGAAAAATTTTGAATCTTCAAAAATAGAAGCTTTGGGACAAGGGAAAGTTGAGTATTACAGTATTGAACTTGGAGCGGAAGTGAACGGTATAAGTAATAAAGCCTATCTTGAAGAAGATGCAGCAGAAATATATGTAAAACCTGCATATTTGGCTGATGGAGATAGAAAACTCGATTTGGAGTATTCCCTTGTTTTTAAAGGAAGAAGAGCAATAGGTGAAATACAGGGAAGAGGTGCTGTAAAAGATACGGCAAGAAAAGTATTTAGAGGAAATTTATATTTTAAAAAAGGTGCTGCACAGTCTGAAGGGAGAGAAGGAGAATTTGCTATATTATTGGATGAAAAAATAAAGGCTCATTCCATTCCTACATTATTTTGTGATGAAGATGACGTGATAGGTGAACATGCAGCATCAGTTGGAAAAGTCGACGAAGCAAAGCTGTTTTATCTTATGAGTAGAGGACTTTCCGAAAGTAGAGCGAAAAAACTTATTGTCGAATCATCATTCAGACCTGTACTTGATAACATAGATGATGAGGAAATAAGAGAAAATCTATTGGGAGAGCTGGAAAAGAGAATATAATTTTTCTGATTATTTAAGGCAAGAAATATGTAAAGTAGGAAAATTATTGAAAGGAGTTATAAAGCATGGACTATAGGAAAGAATTTCCAATATTCGAAAATATTGAAAATTACTATTTAGATACAGCTGCCACTTCACAGAAACCAAAGAGGGTACTGGATAAAATGATGGAGTATTATAAAAAATATAACGGAAATCCCGGCAGAGGTTCTCATACGCTCTCAATGGAAGCGTCAGGATTATTGACAGAAGCAAGGGAAACAGTAAGAAAATTTATAAATGCTGAAAGATCTGAAGAAGTGATTTTTACTAAAAATACAACGGAGTCTATTAACCTTATTGCTTATTCTTATGGAATGGAATTTCTAAATGAAGGGGACGAGATTGTACTTGGAATATCCAATCACCATGCTAATATAGTTCCGTGGCAATTTGTGGCCAAAAAGAAAAAATCAAAAATAAAATATGTGTATTTAGATGATAACGGACAGTTTGATTTGAATGATTTTAAATATAAACTGTCGGATAAAACGAAAATAGTGTCAGTTTCAGGAGTGGTAAATGTAACGGGAGTTATACAGCCTGTAAAGGAAATAATAGAAGCTGCACATAAAAAAAATGCTTTAGTCCTTGTAGATGCGGCACAGTCCATACTTCATTTCAGGCATGATGTTCAAGAATTGGGTGCTGATTTCCTTGTGTTTTCAGGGCATAAACTGTTCGCTCCAATGGGAATAGGTGTAATGTACGGTAAAAAAGAAGTTTTAGACAGTATGCCTCCTTTTTTATACGGAGGAGATATGATAGAATTTGTAACAGAGCAGGAGTCCACATTTGCACCTTTGCCTAACAAGTTTGAAGGAGGAACACAAAATGTGGAAGGGGCAGTAGCACTGAAAGAAGCGATAAATTTTATAGAAGAAATCGGATACGACAGGATAGACAAGATAGAAAAGGAATTAGCCATGAAGGCACTATTTGAAATTAAAAGGTTAGGTTTTGTTGAAACATACTGTACTGAAAATGTCGAAAGAACAGGGATAATAGCTTTTAATGTACAGGGTGTGCATTCTCATGATGTGGCGTTTATATTAGATTCATATAATGTCGCAGTCAGATCGGGACATCATTGTGCACAGCCATTGATGAACTATGTAGGAATTCCTTCTTGCTGTCGTGCAAGTTTCGGTATTTACAATAGTGACGAAGATATAGCCAAGCTTGTGGAAGGATTAAAAAAAATAAAGGAAGTGTTTGGAATATGAGTTTGGAGAAAATATATCAACAAACGATACTTGAATACAGTAACAGAAAGGATTTAAAAAAAGAAATAGAAGCTCCCACATACGTTGAAAGAGGTCATAATCCCAACTGCGGAGATGATTTGATATTGGAAATAAAATTAAATGGAAATATTATAGAAGATGCTGCGTTTCTGGGAAACGGCTGTGCCATTTCAAGTGCTTCGACAGCGATGATGATTGATTTAATAAAAGGCAAAACAATGGCAGAAGCTGAAGAAAAAGTAAATATATTTTTTAAAATGATGAAACAGGAAGAAAGACTGACTTCTGAAGAGATAAAAAAACTTGGAGATGCGGTATTGATGGAATATGTGGCAAAAATGCCTGCAAGAATAAAATGTGCCACTTTGAGTTGGCATTCGTTAAGAATTATTACTGAAAAAAATAGATAGGTAAATTTTAATTTTAATGAAATCAAAGCTTTTTTTATAATTGACATTTAGAAAATAAATTATTATAATAATATAAATTAATGTAAATACTATTTTTAGATAAGGATGTGTTTTTATGAAAAGAGTTTTGATTTTGTTAACAGTTTTATTAATTATAGTTTCATGTGGAAAAGGAAAAAATAGCAGTAAGTCAGATGAAGGGAAGGTAAATCAGAAACAACAAGTTAATGAGGTTCAAAAATATAATTCATATATAAAAATATATAATGAATTATTAAATTTTGAAAAAAGCATAAACTATTATATCGAAGATGCAGGAAATCAGGAACAGGTTCAGAAACCTGAAAATGGTGTGACGATCTCTTTTGCTGATTTGTCTTATTTAGTAGAGACTATTAAAAAAGCTGAAGTAATGAAACCTAAAATGGATGAGTTGGATAAAACTGCTAAAGATCTGCTTCCTGTAATGGAGGAATTTGCTCCTCTCGTTGCAGAAATGAAAACGTATTATCAGGGAAAAGACTATACAAGCGATAATTATAAAAAAGCTCAGGAATTTCATACAAAATTTTTAGCATCATTAAAAAAATATGATGAAACTGTAAAGCAGTTCAGAGCTGCAATGGATAAAAAAGTTGCGGAACAGAGAGAAAAAGATATGAATATGCTGAAAAAGGAAGGTAGAGTTATAACCTATAACAGATTGGTTATTTTAAATGTGGCTGAAGAAATATTGGCTGAAATAAAAAAGCAAAATTTAAACGGAGGAAATTTAACATCAGGGGATGTGTCTAAGTTCAAACCTCTTCAAGAAAAGCTTATTAATGCAGTATCTGAATTTCAGACATCGGTAAATGATGGAAAGCAGCTTGAAAAAGAAGGATATAAAAGTCATAGTATAAGCGGGTTTGTAAGAGAAGCTACTGACTTCAAAGCAGCTGTAGCTACATTTATAAAAAAAATTGAAAATAAGGAAAAGATAGACAATAATACTTTACAGAACAGTTTTTTTCTTGAAAATGAAAATGGCTCACCTGAAAATGTTATTAAAAGTTTTAATGAATTAGTAAACGAATATAATAGAATGAATTAATACTTATTTAAACTCAAAGAGAAAGTTTATGAAAAAAGAGACTTTTAAAATATGAAAGTAACAGAATATAATTTTATCGGTATTCTGAAATTTTCTAAAAAAGTCTCTTTTTTATTTAAAATTAATAATCAATATTTATTTTTGAGAAAATATAAAAAATTAATGGTGAGATTAAGAGAGGATTCCAAAAAGGTTTTCGAAAAATAATAAAAAACATATTTGAAAATGAGGAAAGAGATATAAAAGTTGCTTCAAAAAGGTATTTTTTATTTTCAAAATATGATATAATTAGAAACAAACATAATTCAAATAAAAAACTAAAAGAACAAAAATGGAATTTAACATTAAATGTTTTTTAAATTGTGATTATGTTAGTTTTAAAATAATAAATTAAACTTAGGAGGTAAAATGAAAAAAGCATTATTTTTGATAACAGGGATACTGGTGTTATCATCAGTGAGTTATTCAGCACCACAAAAAAGCTTAGCTGAAAGTCTGAATGCAATAGAAGCGAAATTTAATGATCTTCTTGAAAAGGAAGCGCAAAAGAAAAGAGAATTTGAAGCACAGAAAGTACAGCTTGAAGCTGAAGTGGAAGATTTGAAATCAAAAGAGCAGGGA
>NZ_RQYW01000027.1 GCF_003932895.1 Leptotrichia sp. OH3620_COT-345
TGTATTTACGACAGGTTTCAGGATTAATTTTTAAGAGAAGTGAGATGAGAATGTAAGGAGAGCTATTTCGGATATTAGTTGAAATAGCTCTTTTTTTATAAGTGATCATCGCTGTTTTTCATACTCTTGTTACTGACTGCAAAATTTTTTAGTCCCTAAAAATACTTGTTTTACTTTAAAAAGGACAACAAGCTCAATATATTCAGGCAACTTTTTTCTGAATAGTATAATTTTATATTTTTTTAAAAAATTTTGAATGTCAGAACAGAGAAATTATTCAAAATAATAATATTCATCCTCTTTATATTCAGGATGAGAAGGTTTATAAAAAGCAAGATTTTTAAAAAAGAAACCTGTTTTTTTCTTGGAAAGTTCATCTCTTATTTTTTCAGTCATATCTTTTCCAAAAATGTATACTGTTTTAACTTTTGAGTTTTCAGGAATATCAGGGTTATCCCAATTGATTTTTTTAGAAGGATCAACTTCGACACATACTGCAAAAAGCTTTATATGATTAACATGGAAGTTTTTAATTATAATATTCCAGTAAGAAGTGAAACATTGCTGATTTTTAATATAACTCATTGAATTTTCTTTTATATTTTGTTTGATTTTTTCTGAAAAATCTTTAAATAGTGTATTTTGTCCATATGAAATATTGGAAAAAACAAGTAAATAGAAAAAAATAAATAAATTTTTCAGACAGTTTTTCATATCAGCTCTCCTTTAAAAAAATAAAATATATAGTATTTTATCATTTAAAAAAAGGATTTACAATATATTTAAAAATTAAATTGAATTTTAAATAATGACAGTACTGTAAAAGCAATATAAAAAAGATTCAAAGATAAAAATTTAATATATAAAGTATAGCAATTTAATTTGCCTTTTTAAGTAGAATATGATAAATTAAAAATATATATATTACAAGGAGTGATTTTAAATGAAACGATTCAGAAATTTAATATTAATTGCAGCAGGAATGGCAACTTTATCTTGTTCTATAATGGAAAACGGTAATTCATCAATAAGCGGAGGCATTTCAAAAATGAAAAATGTTGATTATTATTCATGTCCTGTAGATGATATAAAAGTCGAATATATGAACAAAGGGGAAAAAATAAAGCTTACCGACTTTTCAGGTGAAGTGTATGAATTTAAAAGTTCTAAATCTGCAAGCGGTTCTTACTATGAAAGTTCAGAAGGATCTTTTCATGTAAAAGGAAATGAAGCTATATTAGTACTTAACGGCAGAACATTTACATGCGGTAAAAGACAGACAGTAAAATAGTTTATTGAAAATATTATTTTTTCATATTATAGGAAACAATAATTTTAGATTAAAAGAGCTGTATTTCCACTTAATATAATATAGCTCTTTTAATTTACAAAAGATAAAATAAATGTTTTTTCATAAAATTATTTTGAAATGAAATAAAAAGTGTTTACTAAAATGTACATTTATGGTAAAATCAATATTATATAAAGACTATTTAGGAGTTGAAACAATATGTTGGAAACGTTGATTTTTAGAGAAATAAGGTATAACAACAATAATGAGGAAATGTTGGTGAAATATCAGAATAAAATTGCGGAAAACTCTGAAGATATAGAAGCTTTGCAAACATTGGCGTCTATTTATCATGCTTTGAAGGAAAATGAGAAAGCAATAGAAATTTATGAAAAACTTGTAATTTTAAAACCTGAAGATCATGAAATAAGAGCATTTTTAGGATATTTATATTATGAAGAGGAAGAACTTGATAAAGCGGAGGAAAATTTAAATAGAGCTTTGGATATTAATGCAGCAGAGCCTTTCGTACTATTTCTGTTGGGGAATGTCTATGCAAGAAGAGGAAGAATTTCAGATGCTGTAGATTGTTATGATCTGGCGATTTTTCTGGATTTTGATATATATACGGCACATATTGATTTTGCAAGGAAATACGAACATATGGGAAGACACAAAAAAGCATTAAAAGAATTTAAGGCTGCATTTGAAATAGATTCAAGGGATGAAGGATTGATTGAAAAAATAAAATATATTGAAAATAAATGCAGGACAACAGGACAGTGTGATATGAAATTTGATGAAAGAAATTATCTGGTAACATCTGATAAATTGGTATTTAATATATAGAGAAGTACAATAAATTGAGCCGATCGGATGGCTCGTTTTTATTTGTAAAAATTTATGAATTGAAAGGGAGAAAACAATGGTAAATTTAGTTTGTGAGGCGATAATACCTGACGGACCTATGAAAGAAGTGGAAGAAATTGAAAATAGTATAAGAACTATATACAGAAAAACAATATGGTCAAAATTTGTAAAAGCGATAAATGATTATAATCTTATAGAAAATGGAGATAAAATAGCCATTGGAGTATCAGGAGGTAAAGACAGTCTGTTACTTGTGAAATTATTTCATGAACTCAAAAAAGACAGAAGTAAGAATTTTGAATTTAAAGCGGTAAGCTTAAATCCCGGATTTAGAGAATCGGATCTTGAAAATTTTAAAAAAAATCTGGAAAAATTGAATATAAACTGTGCAATAATAGATACAAATATATGGGAAATTGCCAATGAAAAAGCTCAGGATTATCCATGCTTTTTATGTGCTAAAATGAGAAGAGGGATTCTTTACAGGAAAGTCGAAGAATTTGGGTATAATAAACTGACCTTAGGGCATCATTTTGATGATGTAATAGAAACTACAATGATAAATATGCTATATGCAGGAACTGTAAAAACAATGACTCCAAAAGTAAAATCAACTTCTGGGAATCTTTCATTAATAAGACCCCTGATTTATGTAAGGGAAGAAGATATTATAAATTATACAAAAAGAAATGGAATAAGAGCGATGAATTGCGGTTGTACAATAGAGGCCGGAAAAACTTCAAGTAAAAGGCGTGAAGTGAAAGAAATGTTAGCAGCTCTGGAAGAAAAAAATCCCGGTATAAAGCAAAGTATATTTAATTCTATGAAAAATATAAATTTGGAATATGTTTTTGGATATACGTCAGGAAATAAAAATAAAATGTAATGAATATAAATTTATAAAGATTCTACAAGTGTTGTAAATACTATAAGAAAATATTTTTCTTCTTGCATTATTTATAAAAATAAGGTAAAATTATTTTGATAGTAAAAATATATTATTTTTAATTTCAAATTTTAATATATTTTTTATTACAAATATTTTTAAAGTTTGAAGGAAGGATTTTTTATGCATTTATTAACAGCTCCGATTAATATTCCAATGAAAATAATTAAAATAAAAGTTGACAGTGCTCAGAAAAAAAGACTTTCCGGTATGGGACTTGTTGAAAATGGCAGTGTTTCAATTGTATCGGAAAGTTCAGGAAATTTAATTGTCAATGTTAAAGATATCAGAATAGGAATCGGAAAAGAAATTGCACAGAAAATTGTAGTTGTACCTGAGTAGTTTTTTAAACAAATTATTTATCAAAATATAAAAAATATTTAAACAGGAGGTAGAGCAATGATAACGCTGAAAGAATCTGAAGTTGATAAAAATTACATAGTAAAGAAAATATCAGGTTCGGGCTCATTTAAAAGAAGAATTATGGATATGGGGATTACAAAAAATACGGAACTTTATGTTAGAAAAGTAGCACCATTAGGAGATCCTGTACAGATATCCGTTAGGGGATATGAACTGAGTCTTAGAAAAGAAGATGCAGAATGTGTGGAAATAGAACTTATAAATCTTTAAAAAAATGACAGTAAAAAAGGAGAGAAAAATGAGTATAACCATAGCTTTAGCAGGTAATCCGAACAGTGGTAAAACAACTTTGTTTAATGCATTGACAGGCTCTAATCAGTACGTAGGAAACTGGCCGGGAGTTACTGTGGAAAAAAAGACAGGACTGTATAAGAAAAATAAAGAAATAAAAATAACTGATTTACCGGGTATTTATTCCCTTTCACCTTATACTCCTGAAGAAATAATAAGCAGGGAGTATCTTATAAATGAAAAACCGGATGTAATATTAAATATAGTGGATGCATCCAATATAGAAAGAAACCTTTATTTATCCACTCAACTGTCAGAAATAGGTATTCCTATGGTGATAGTATTTAATATGATGGATGTTGTGGAAAAAAATGGAGATAAAATAGATACAAATAAATTGGAGGAAGTTCTTGGTTGTCCGATTATTGAAATATCTGCTTTAAAAAACAGAAATATTGATAAGGTAATTGAAAAATCCCTTGAAGTTTCTAAAAAGAAAAATCAGTCACATATCAAGTCTTTTAATAATGAAATAGAAAAAATAATTACAAAAATAGAAAATATAATTTTAAATTCGACTTTTGAAGAACATAAAAGATGGTATGCAGTTAAGTTATTTGAAAGGGATGAAAAATCTACTCAAAAATTGAATTTATCAGAAGCTGAAAAAAAAGATATAAATGAAATAATTGAAAAAGCCGAGTCAGATTTTGGCGATGACGGAGAAGGTATTATTACGGATGCCCGTTATACTTTTATATCGGACATTATGGGAAAGACGTTATCAAAAGGAAGAAAAGGTCTTACAATGAGTGATAAGGTAGATAAATTACTTACAAACCGTATACTTGCTTTGCCTATTTTTGTAATAATAATGTTTTTAGTTTATTATGTGTCAATCACTGTTGTCGGTGGAGGAGTTACTGACTGGGTAAATGATACATTTTTTGGAGAAATTGTTGGAGGAAATGCTGCGAATCTTCTTGAAAAACTTGAAGTTGCACCATGGCTTTCAAGTCTTGTAGTTGACGGAATAATAGGAGGTATCGGAGCTGTACTTGGATTTCTTCCTATAATTACGACATTGTATATATTTATGGCAATATTGGAAGATATAGGATATATGTCGAGAATAGCATTTATTTTGGATAGAATATTCCGTAAATTTGGTCTTTCAGGAAAATCTTTCATTCCTATTCTCATAGGGACAGGTTGTTCAGTTCCGGGAATTATGGCTACAAGAACTATTGAAAACGAAAGTGACAGACGGATGACTATTATAGTAGCTTCATTTATGCCGTGCGGGGCGAAAACGGAAATAATAGCACTTTTCTCAGCTTCTATTTTTGCAGGGTATAAAGGTTGGTGGTTTGCTCCTGTATGTTATTTTGCAGGAATTTTGGCAGTAGCAGTTTCAGGTATAATATTGAAAAAAACAAGAAATTTTTCAGGAAATCCTGCTCCTTTTGTAATGGAATTACCTGAATATCATCTTCCTTTATTTTCAAATATTGCAAGAACAGTCTGGGATAGAGTAAAGGCATTTATAATAAAAGCGGGAACGGTTATTTTATTGGCTTCCATAGTAATATGGTTTTTGCAGAACATATCTACCAACTTTGAGTTTGTAGAATTTTCTGAAGGCAGTCATTCCATTCTTGAAACAATAGGAAGAATAATTGCTCCGGTGTTTGCACCTGCAGGATTTGGACATTGGGCGGCAACTGTGGCTACAATGAGCGGATTAGTGGCAAAAGAAGTAGTAGTGTCTACTTTCGGTGTTGTCGCAGGGTTAGGTGATGCAGGAGCTGATGATCCTGCTATGATAGAATATGCAAACTCTATATTTACTCCTGTATCGGCATTAAGCTTTATGTTGTTTAATCAGTTATGTATTCCATGCTTTGCGGCAGTAGGAGCAATAAGAGAAGAAATGAACAGCGGAAAATGGACATGGTTTACTATTACATATCAGATGCTGTTTTCCTATGCAGTTGCATTGATAGTATTTCAATTGGGGAATGTGTTTGTATTGGGAGAAAATCTGACTGTTTGGACTTTTGTTGCGGCAGCTGTCCTCATATTTATGCTTTATATGATGTTTAAAAAAGTTCAACAGCCCGGAGAAATTAAGAAAATAAAAACAAAAGAAGTTAATGTGTAAGTGCCGAAATTGAATAAAGTGCTCAGGAAAGGGGAAAAAATGGAAAGTTTATCAACATTAATTGTATTTTTAATAATTGTGGCGATCTCAATTCTTGCAATTAAAAAAATAAGAAAAAGCGGAGGTTGCAGCTGCGGGGAAAAAAGTTGCAAATCATTTTCCCGTTGTAATAAACAGTGGAAGAAATAGTTTTTTCATGAAGACTTATTGACATCCTAATACTTTTAACTATTGACTGTAAATTTTTTAACTTTCAAAAATAATTATTATGATTGAAAAAGTTAAATTTACTATATCCGGATAGCTGTTTTTCTGTTCAACATAATTCTGTATTTTTCCGGGGAAATTTAAGAATCAATGTAAAATGGTTTTAAATATAAATGTAATTAAATTGTAATTATAAATAAAAATATAAAATTAAAGTAAAAACCAAAGTCCGATATTCAAATTATTTCAACGAAAAAAACGGAAATGAGGATAAGAAATCATTATTTGAACAGAGTAAGTGAGTATTTCTGTGTATGAAATAATTTGAATTGAACAGCTTTTCGGTGTAACTTTTTTTCTAAAAAAGATTGATCAAAAATTTGAACTGAATTTTTTTCAAAAGATTCGGTTCTTTTTATATTCTTTAGATTAACCGTTGAATAAATGAAAAAAAATTGCTATAATCATAAAATAAATGAATAGCAGAGTTTTTTATAAAAAATTATAAAAATGTTGTAGAAATAAGGAGGAGAGATGATATCATTAATATTGGCTGCAGGAAAAGGAACGAGAATGAAGTCCGAAAAACCGAAAGTTCTGCATGAAGTAAATGGGATGCCTATGTTAAAGAGAGTTTTAAAAGTAATGGAAAATATCGGAACAGAAAATAACATATTTATTTTAGGACATAAAAAAGATGAAGTTTTAAAAGTAATGGGAGATATAGAGTATGTTGAGCAGAAAGAACAATTGGGAACGGGTCATGCAGTTCTGATGGCAAAAGACAAACTTGAAAAATGTAAGGACGATGTTTTAATAACATATGGAGATGCTCCTTTACTTAAGGAGGAAACGTTGAATAAAATGAAAGAGCAGTTTTATACTAAAAATCTTGACTGTATACTTCTTTCATGTAAAGTAAGCGTTCCTTTCGGATACGGCAGAATAATAAAAAAAGACGGAAATGTAGTTAATGTTATTGAAGAAAAAGAAGCTGATGAAGAAGAAAAAAAAATAAACGAAGTAAATACAGGAGTGTACATTTTTAAATATGACAGCCTGATGGAAGTTATCGGGAAAATAAATAATAATAATTTAAAAGGAGAATATTATCTAACGGATACTATTAAAATTTTATCTGATATGGGATATAAGCTGGAAAGTTATCAAATAGAAGATGAAGAAGAAGTTTTAGGGGTAAATTCCAAAGCTCAGTTGGCTCAGGCATCTAAAATATTGAGAAATAGGAAAAATAATTATCTTATGGATAATGGAGTAATAATTATAGATCCTGATACGACATATATAGAAGAGCAAGTTGTAATAGGTGAAGATACTGTGATTTATCCAAATATAATTATTCAAGGAAATACTGAAATAGGGAGAAATTGTAAAATATTCGGAAATACAAGAATAGAAAATTCAGTAATTGCGGATAATGTTAAAATAGAATCTTCTCTTATAGAACAGTCGAATCTTGAAGAAGGAGTAACGGTAGGTCCTTTTGCTCATTTAAGACCTAAAACTTACTTGAAAAAAAATGTACATGTAGGAAATTTTGTGGAAATAAAAAATTCTGTATTGGAAGAAGGAGTGAAAGCAGGACATTTAACTTATCTGGGAGATTCTGAAGTGGGGAGAGATACAAATATCGGTGCCGGAACAATTACATGTAATTATGACGGAAAAAAGAAGCACAAAACAATAATTGGAGAAAAAGCATTTATAGGAAGTAACTCAACCATTGTTGCACCTGTAGAAATTGGGGAAAAAGCATTTACTGCTGCAGGATCCACAATAACGAAAAAAGTTCCCGAGAAAGCATTGGCATTTGGAAGAGCGAGACAAACCAATAAAGAAGGGTGGGATAAATAAATGGAAACTTCAAGTGAGCAAATTAAAATTTATGCAGGTTCTTCAAGTGGAGAATTGGCTGAAAATATAGTAAAGCATCTGGACATGAAACTGTCTTCAGTTCAGCTGATAAAATTTGCTGATGGTGAAACATTTATAAAGCCTAATGAAAGTGTAAGGGGATGTAAAGTATTTGTTGTTCAGTCAACATCTAAACCCGTAAATGAAAATATAATGGAGTTGCTTATATTTATTGATGCACTCAGAAGATCATCGGCAAAGGAAATTATAGCAGTAATACCTTATTACGGCTATGCAAGACAGGATAGGAAAGCAAGTCCCAGAGAGCCGATTACATCAAAACTTGTGGCAAATCTTCTCACAGTGGCAGGTGCTACAAGAGTTATTACAATGGATTTGCACGCAAGACAAATACAAGGATTTTTTGATATTCCCGTGGATCATATGGAAGCATTACCTATTTTAGCTAAACACTTTATAAAATATGGATTTAATCCTGAAGATACTGTAGTAGTGTCACCTGATGTGGGAGGAGTGAAAAGAGCAAGAGGGCTTGCAAGATGGTTGCATACTCCTTTAGCAATAATTGATAAAAGAAGACCGAAAGCAAATGAATCTGAAGTAATGAATATAATCGGAGATGTTAAAGGAAAAAAAGCCATATTAATAGATGATATGATAGATACAGCAGGGACAATTTGTAATGCGGCAAAAGCTTTAATTGAAAAAGGGGCTATGGAAGTTTATGCCTGTGCTACTCATGGTATATTTTCAGGACCTGCGGTTCAGAGATTGAAGGAATCCGCATTAACAAAAGTCGTTATTACAGACAGTATAGAACTGCCTGAAGATAAGAAATTCGACAAATTGAGAATTCTTTCAACAAGTAAAATGTTTGCTGAAACAATAAAGAGAATATACTGGAATGAGGCTATAAGTGATCTGTTTGAAATGCCTGTTGAAGAAAGAGAAATAACAGTCTAATGAACGATGTAAAAAAAGCAGGAGAAATACTACGGAATGGAGGTGTTGTAGTATTCCCGACAGATACTGTATACGGGATAGGTGCTCTTCCTATTGAAAAATCTGTAAGAAAAATTTATGAAATAAAAAAAAGAGATTCTTCAAAAAAAATAATTGCTTTAATTGACGATATTTCAAGGTTAAATGAACTAATAGATGAAACAGTTGGAAATTTTCAAAAAATTTTTCCTGTATTGAAAAGATTCTGGCCCGGAGAATTAACAGTAGTATTTAAGGCAAATATGGAATTTATGAAAAAATTTGATAATAAATCCGAAACTTTAGGAATAAGAATACCTAAAAACGAAACTGCTCTCGAAGTAATAAAAAGTGCAGGAGGAGTAATTCTAACTACAAGTGCGAATATTTCAGGACGGAAATCAGCTGTAAAATCAGATGAGATAGATGGAAAAATTACTGATAATGTAGATTATGTAATAGTTGAAGAAGCGAAGCTGACGGGAGTTCCTTCTACAATAATAAAATATGAAAATGGAGAAATTACTCTTCTTAGGCAAGGAAATATAACATTGGAAGAAATAAAAAAGTTAATGAAAGGATAAGTAAAGTATATGGCAAAAATGGTAAATCCCAATACAATAAATGATATGACCCTGGTAAATGCCAAAGCGCAGGCAAAAATGAGCCAACTTGTACAGAAAATAGGTAAGGGTAAACGAAAAACAAAGGTTACATTAAGTAAAAGTACAAGAAGTTATCTGACAAAACTGATTGAAGAAATGAAAAAGCAGATGAAAATTTATGAAAAACAGTTACCTAATCTTTTTCAATTTTTCAATTATTTGGACAAGGAGGCAAAAATAACAAAGGAAAATAAAAAGGAAAAAACAAAAGATATTGCATTATCTTTTGAAGAATTGGATTTTTTGAAGCTTCAGCTAAGAGAAACTATAAAAGGGATAGACAGTATGAAAAGTAAACTGAAATGGTATAATTTCCTGAAAAAGGGATTGTATAAAACATTGAAAAAACAAAATGAAGTGACATTGGAAGAATTAAGTAAAACAACAGCAATAAAATAAGAGGAGAAATTGTATTTAAGGGGAAAAGGAAGGTTGAGGACAATGAAAAATGTTATATCTTATGTAAATGATATTCTTGAAATGGGAATAAAAGAGCGTGCAAGTGATATACATATAAAATATGATAATGATGAAAGTGAAATAAAATTCAGAGTAGACGGTATTTTGACAGAAAGCTTAAAATTGGAAGAAAAAGTAAGTAAAACAGTATTTTCAAAAAATATAATTGAAATAATTTCAAGATTAAAAATTTTATCTGAGATGAATGTTGCTGAAAAGAGAAAACCTCAGGACGGTAGTTTTTCCTTCGGGTTTAACGGAGAGAATTACGATATAAGAGCAGCGTTTATGCCAACTGTGAATGGAGAAAGCATAGTTCTCAGGATATTAAAAAGTTATCTTGAAAATACTGAACTTGAAACATTGGGATTTTCAGAAAAAAACAGAGGAATCCTAAACAGGATTTTAAGCAAAAAGTACGGGCTTATACTTGTAAGCGGTCCCACAGGCTCGGGAAAATCTACTACACTTATGTCAATAATTAATATACTGAATAACGGAGAAAAGAAAATTATATCAGTAGAAGATCCAGTGGAAAATAAAATAAAGGGTATAGTTCAAGTTCAGGTAAATGAAGACATAGGGGTTACATTTCCTGAAATATTGAAAAATACTTTAAGAAATGATCCTGATATAATAGTCATTTCTGAAATCAGAGACGAAATAACGGCTGAAATAGCAGTAAGAGCAGCTCTCACAGGTCATCTCGTTATTGCTACAATTCATACAAATGATGCAATTTCTACTATTATAAGATTATCTGATATGGGTATCCCGAAATATTTGATTCTTGATTCATTAATAGGGATTATAGCTCAGAGACTGGTAGGGGGAAAATGTCGTAATTGTTCGGGAAAAGGTTGCAAAAACTGTATAAAAGGCTATAATGGAAGAATTTCTATAAATGAAATACTTGCTGTAAGTGAAAAAATAAAAAGTATTTTGAAAGATGAAAGTTCAGTACATGAATGTAAAATAAAATTGAAATCACTTCAATATGAAAATTTTACCGATTTTGAAGAAGATATAAAAGAAAAATTAGCAAAGAATATGCTTTTTGAAAAAGATGTTTTTGAATTTATAAATTAAGAGTCTATAAATATAGAAGAGTCCGGAAGAAAAACACAGTGAAACAGGAAAGGGAAAATATGAAAAAGGATATAATCGTGTATGATTTTGATAAAACAATATATGGAGGAGAATCAGGCACAAATTTTTTTACATATTATTTTAAAAAGTATCATGTAAAAGCATCATTGTTTTTTCTTTTATATCTAAGATATGTATTTTTATACCTGATAAAAATAATTGATTTGAAAAGATTGAAAGAAAAATTTTATGTATTTTTAGAAAAACATTCGGAAAAAGAAATACAGCAAATAATAGACGATTTTTGGACTGTATATTCAAAGGAGATATATGAGTGGACAGGAAGTGAGCTTGAAAAAAATAAAAAAGAAGCGGAATTGGTGATAGTAAGTTCAGCCACTCCGTTATTTCTTATTGAGAAGTTTCTTTTATCTGTAGGGTACGATGTTGTTTTCGGAACAGATTTTAAAAAAGGAAAAAAAGGAGAATTTGTTGCTGAAATTGATGGAGAAAATAATAAAGGTATTGAAAAAGTAAAAAAACTTAATAAATGGGCAAAAGAAAATAATATAGACTACAACATTGTAAAATTTTATTCTGACAGTCTGGCAGACAAACCTTTATTTGATATTGCTGAAAAAAAATATTGGATAAAAAAGGGTGAAAAAGTAGAAGGAATGCCTGATAGAAAAACTATAATAGACATATTATTCTGGAAATAAAAATAATCGGTTGACAAAATATACAGTTTTTAATATAATAGTTTTGTTGCCGCTTTAGCTCATCTGGTAGAGCAGCTGACTTGTAATCAGCAGGTGGTTGGTTCGAGTCCGACAAGCGGCACCATATACTTAATCCAAAAGCAACTCGGAAGTTGCATTTTTTTTATGTATATGATATAATAAATGAAAATAAAATATAAATTTTAATTATATGGAGGAAAAAAAGGATGGCAAAAGCTAAATTTGAGAGAAGTAAACCACACGTAAACGTAGGGACAATAGGACACGTAGACCACGGTAAGACAACGACA
>NZ_RQYW01000028.1 GCF_003932895.1 Leptotrichia sp. OH3620_COT-345
AAAATTTTAATTGGGTTTAGAAATTTTTATAATTACAGTATTTTCTTTTGATGTTAAGATAAAAGAATGTTTTTTTGATAGGATATTTTTTTAGTAATGCATAGCTTTTACATTTTGAAATAGAATAGTGTAATTAAATTTTGGAATATTTAAATATAATTTTATAGTGCAGAAAATTAAATATTTAGTTTTTGTATAATTAATTTTTGATTTATATATTTATTATTTTATCTTACTATTTATTTTTATTGATTTATCTGTTATAATAATATAAAATGTTATTTTATAACTTTTTTAAAGGAGGTAAAGATGAGAGAAAAAAGTTGTGATAAGGAGTACAGATTTATTTATAAGAAATTTTGGAAAGAAAGAAGTCTTTTGTTGTATTTTAAAAAATAATAGATAAAGATTTTTTATTTACAAGATTAAAAAATATATAAATTATTGATAAGTTAAAATAGAAATGAATAAAATACTGTCTAAGGAGATTTAAAATGAGTGAATTTAATGATTTATTTGAAAAGATGTTAGATGATTATTTACCTGAAGAGAAGAAAGCGGGAGATGTAATAGAAGCCGTTATTATAAGGAAAGATAATGATTTTGCTTATCTTGATTTGAATGATAAACAGGAAGGAAGAATTCTGATTAAAGAAGTTGAAGATTTTAATGTAGGTGATACTATAGAAGTAAAGATATTAAGAAAGGATGAAGAAAATATAATTGTTTCTAAATTTTTACTTGATAAAGCAAAGGAATTTGCCTCTTTAATTGAAGGAGAAATAGTTACAGGAACAGTTTTCAAAAAAATAAAAGGTGGCTATTCTGTTAAAGTAGGTAAAAATGAAGGATTTTTACCATTTTCACTTTCTGCTTTTGAAAGGGAAAATGATCATATAGGAGAAAAGTTTAAATTTATTTTAAAAGAAAAAACAAGAAACAGCTTTACACTTTCAAGATCGGATTTAGTAAAAAAAGAAGAAGAAGACTATTTGAGGTCACTTAATATTAATGACATTATTACGGGGAAAATAAAAGAAATACTTGATTTCGGCATTATAGTTGATTTAGGTCATACAACAGGATTTATACATATTTCCGAGATATCGTGGGATCAAATCAATGATTTGGTTGGAAAATTTAGTATTGGTGATGAAGTAAAAGCAAAAGTGATTGAAAAAGATGAAGAAAAAAGAAAAGTAAAACTAAGTATAAAAAAATTAGAAGAAGATCCTTGGATTTCTTTTTCTGAAGCACATAATATAGATGATATTGTAGATGTTACTGTAAAAGAAGTTCTTGATTTTGGATTGATAGTGGATATTGAAAAAATCAAAGGATTTATACATATTTCCGAATTAGCATGGAATAATACTGCAAAAGCTTTAAAAAATTATAAAGAAGGGGACAAATTTAAAGCTAAAATTATTAATCTTGAAAATGATAAAAAGAATGTAAAACTAAGTGTAAAACAGTTAACAGAAAATCCGTGGAATAGGGTAAAAGAAAAATATAAAATAGGTGATATACTTGAAAAGCCTGTTTTAGAAATATTTGAATTTGGTTTATTAATTGAATTGGAAAAAGACATTGATGGACTGCTTCACGTTTCGGATTTGGCATATAGAAGAGTTTCCAACCTTGGCTCTAAATTTAAAGTAGGAGAAATTGTTAAATTTAAAATAATAAGCTTTAATGATGAAAAAAATAGAATTTCTCTTAGTGTGAAAGCTTTACTTGATGATTTATGGAATAAAATGGAAGATTATTACAATGTAGGGGATGTTGTAAAAGGAAAAGTAGTGAATGTTCAGGAATATGGAATATTTTTAGAAATTAAAGAGGGAATAGAAGTGTTTATTTATAAAAATGAATTTTCATGGGATAAAAATGAGGAGATGGAATTCAAAAAAGGAGATGAAATAGAGCTTAAAATAACTTCCATTGATAAAAAAGATAAAAGAATAGGAGGAAGTTTAAAACAACTGACGATATCTCCTTGGAAAGAAGCTGCAGGGCAATATAGAATAGGAAATAAAGTAAAAGTACCTATTGTTACAATACAGGAAAATTCAGTTCTTGTAAAACTGACGGACAGATTTAACGGAATGATTCCTAAAAAAGAGCTGACAGATGAATTTTTAAAAGATATTTCTGAAAAATTTTCTGTAGGAGATGAAGTTGAGGCTGTGGTTACAGAGTTTAATGAAAAAAGAAAATCTATTATTCTTTCTGTGAAAAAAATCAATGAAATGGAAGAAAAAAAAGAACTTGAAGAATTGATGAAAATATATGGAGTTTAGAAATATATTAATTTATTTAAAATAGAATAAATTTAGGTCATGTGTCGATTAATTTTTTGAGTTTTTTGAAAAGAACATAAAAAGCTGTCTTGTAGTTTGGAAAAAGATATATTAATTATTTTTCTGGTTTACAGGACAGTTTTTATTTTATTCTTCGGGAATGTTTTTATAAGGTTTAAAAAATTCAGCTGAATATTTAAAAGAATAATCTTCTCCTTTCAGCCATTTTAAAGTTCCGATTATGTGTGAAATAACGGTATAAGCTAAGACCGTCAGTATAAAAATTGCAAATATAATAATAATTATTGCATTAACTTTTGCCAATGCTAAAGTATTAAGCAATGAAACTGTTATAAACAGAACAAGTATTGAAGTAAATTCCATATTCAAAATTTTACATAATATTTCTTTAGGTTTTTCATATAATGTTTTTCTTGCAAAATGTAAAAAGGATAAACCGAAAAAAGGAAAAATCCAACTTATCAGAAGTATAAATTTTATCTGTTTCATAACTTCAGGATTAAGAAAATTACTAGCAAGATTTGAAGAATTTTTTGGTGTATTTAAATTTTTAATTTTTTCTTTCTTTAGTTTTCTCATGTCTCTCCTTGTTAATTTAAAAAATTAAAGGAGATTTGATAACCTCCTTTTACTTTAAATATTTTTATTTTTTTATAAATTTCCATGCTGTAGGAAATATTCCGATCATTAAAATCATTTTTATTACATCTCCCGGAATAAAAGGAACAAGTCCTATTATAAATACATTTTTAGTAGGGAAAAATAATGAAAGCTGAATAAGTCCAAATAAATATAGTATAAAATGAGCTAAAAATAATACTAATATCAATTTTGAATATGATTTTGTCCATCCTTTATCTGCAAAATATCCGCAAATATAAGCTGCAAATAAGAATCCTATAATAAACCCTCCACTTGCAGAATTGAAAGGAAATCCGCTTGTGAAACCTGCAAATACCGGAAATCCTATTATACCTGCTGTAATATATGAAAGTAAAGTGGATACACCGAGTTTTTTACCATAAGTAAGTCCAATTAACATAACGGCAAAAGTTTGTCCTGTTATAGGAACAACTGTGAATGGTAAAGGAATTCTCACTTGAGACATAAGAGCTATAAAAAATACACCACTTATAACAAGAAAGATGTTTTTTACCATTTCATTTTCTTTATTTTTTACTTTAATCAAATTATTAATTAATATATTTTGATTCATTTCTACCTCCTGATGTTTTTAATAGTTTTTAAAAAAAGTATAACTAAAAAAGAGAAAAATGTCAAGGAAATATAAGAGAAACTTTTTTATTTTATCTATTTTTAATTTTATTGACAAAAATATGTATAAGAAGTATAATGAAATACAAAAATATATGATATCAAATTTAGAATTTATAGGGGATAATTTATGGTTACAAAAGATATTTTAGAGTCTTTTTTTGAAGCTGAAAATAAACGTGATTGGGCAATATATAAACAGTTTCTGCATACAGAAATTATTTGGCAATTATTTGATAAAAAAGTAAGAACTATTGGTGGTGTAGAAAATTATATGGAAACAATGAAAAAAGCTTATGAAAATACAGATATTCAATTTTCATGTCAGAATATGCAGATTTCTAAGGACGGGAATCGAATAGCCGCTTATTTAATAAATGATTCGGGAATATGCTCACTGGATATTTTTGATTTTAAAGATAACCTGATATATCGGGAATATGAATTTATTTTAGACTGATAAATTTCTAATTTAATGAATAAAAACAATTCTCGGCATATATTAAACATAGGATTTCTTAAATGAAAAACATTTTCCGAAATTACTGAAAAGGAAAATCAGCCAAAGTTAAAATAACTTTTAATTACAGATATTCAATTCATTGATACCGTTTAATATAATTGATTTAAAAAGAAAATGATATTTTTAATTTATGCTGCCTGATCTGAAAAAAACAGGTACGGATAATAATAGAAAAGATATTTTTTAAAGTTAAATAATATCCAAAAATTTGATAACATATTTCATAAATTTTCAATTTGGATAAATTAATGAAATGTAGTATAATATATTAAATTAAATAAAAATACTGAAAAAGGAGAAAACTTTTATTTTTTAAGTTAATTTACAGTTATGGAGAAAAAGAAAAAAACTGAGCTGGAAGTTCTCAATGAATTAAAAGAAAAGAAAATAAATGAAGTATTTGAAAAATTAGGGAAAAGGAAATCCATAAGTAAAATAAAAAAAGAAAAGAAAATTGCGGAAGGCATAATTATTCAGGTCAAAGAAAGCGGGACAAAAAGTTATCTGAAAAAGTCTTCGGCAGGAAAAAAGAGAATAAGGAAAATAATCAGACTGTTAACTTTTGGATTGTTTCTTTTAATGGCAGGAGTAATATGGTTTTTATTTGAAAAATATCGGAATTTTCAATTATATCTATCAAAAAATAAAGAAATAATGGAACTGGGAAAAAGATACGAAGAAGAACAGAAAATGAAAGCGGAAGAACTGAAAAATCTGAAAGATCTGACATTGGAAAATGTGAAAAACGTTCCCGAGGACAAGAAAAATGTTATGCTGAATATAATTCCGAGTGGAAGTCCTTTGTTAAGGGATATATATATTACAAGTCCTTTTGGAGAAAGAGTACACCCAATCAGCGGTCAGAGAAGATTCCATCACGGAATAGATTTGAGAGTTGATATTGGTGATCCTGTAATTTCTTCAGCAATAGGAAGGGTAAGTTTTACAGGAGTAAAGGGAGGATATGGAAATGTGGTAATTATAGATCATATGTACGGATTCCAAACAACTTACGCACATCTGAACAAAATACTTGTTAAAAACGGTGAAATAATAGGTAAAGGAAAAGTCATAGCTGAGGGAGGAAATTCAGGAAGTTCAACGGGTCCGCATTTGCATTATGAAGTCAGGTATAACGGCACACCGATCGAACCTAAAAATTTTATAGATTGGGATAGTAAAAATTTTAATATAATATTTGAAAAAGAAAGGAGTGTACCATGGGAATATTTTCTAACAATAATGGGAAAGAATTAAATGTTTCTGAAGGAGTAAGTGTAATATCGGCAAAAACTTATGTAAAAGGAGTAGTCGAAACTGATTCAATGACACAAATTGAGGGGGTGTTGGAAGGAGATATTAAATGTGACAACACTGTCCATGTAAGTAATGGCGGAAGAATAGTAGGAAATGTAGTAGCCAAAACTGTATTTGTAGATGGAGAAGTTTCGGGAGAAATCTTGGCTGAAAAAGTGGAAATAGGAGAAAAAGGAAGAGTATTGGCGAATGTAGTATCAACATTATTTGTAATTCAAGAAGGAGGACTGTTTGAAGGAAATAAAAAAATGAAGAAAGCAGAAGCATTTATTGAATATGAAGAAACTGAAAGTGCAGATGTTTAGGTCAAAAATGTAAAGAAAAATCTATTTTTAAATTTAATATCATAACTTAAATTAATAGTAACCGAATTGAAAAGAAAAAAGAAAAATCTAAAAATAGGAGGAAAAAATGAACGTAAAAACAAAAAAAACAGCACTGATAATGGCTTTATTAATAGCTCTTGCCAGCTGTGGAGGCGGCGGTGGCGGTGGAGGCGGAACTTCAGCTCCAACTCCGAACATACCCGGGCCATCTACACCGAATTTTCCAAATTTTCCAAGTCTGCCTCCGGAATCAAAATATGATTCAAATGGAAATATAAAATGGAATGATACTAAAAGAAAATATGATAAGAATAATGTAAATAATAAAACGGCTGCAACGACACAGACAGGAGCAGGAGTTAAAGTAGGAGTCTTAGATGTTGGATTCAACACAACGACTGGAGGATTACAGGCGGATATTAATAATAAGTTCGGGGCGAGACTTGTAAAAACAAATCCTCATGGGACTCAAACTGCTAATGAAGATCATGGTATAATAGTATCGGAAATAATAGGAGGAAACACTCCAAACGGGATAGCTAAAGGAGTTACAATTATAGCAGCGGATGCATCCAAAAAAAATAGTAAGGGAGAATTTCAGCCTGACCCTACTGTAGGGATGTACAATGACCTTTATAATAGAGGAGTAAAAATTTTTAACCAGTCTTTCGGAATAGACAGTGAAGTAACGAATTATAAATGGGATAGTACTACTGTTGAACATCAGATAGGTAAGGATATTCTGGATTTTTATAAAAAAGGAGTAAGAGAAGGTGCACTGTTTATATGGGCAGCAGGGAATGAATCTTTTCATGATAATCCTTCCCTTGAAGCGGGACTTCCTTATCATGTAAAAGAACTTGAAAAAGGGTGGATTAATGTTGTCGGTTTGGCAAAAACAAGTCAATTTGATCCTGCCAATACTGAATGGAGTGAAATGAAAAGACTGTCTGGAGCGGGAGTGGCTAAAAACTGGTCAGTAACAGCAGTATCAGGAATTAATTTTTCTTCAAACGGCGGACAGTATGGTGGAAACGGTTCTTCATTTTCAGCGCCTATGGTAACAGGAACAGCTGCACTTTTAAAAGAAAAATATCCGTGGATGGATGGGAGCCTTATAAGACAGACAATACTTTCCACTGCAACGGATATAGGGAAAAAAGGTGTAGATGAAGACTTCGGATGGGGGCTTTTGAATATTGATAAGGCACTTAGAGGTCCTGCACTGTTTGACAGAAGACTTGCATTGGGAAATAATGTAGTAGCAGATGTAACAGCGGGAATATATACGTTTTCAAATGACATTTCAGGAGATGCGGGACTTATTAAAAACGGATTGGGAGAACTTGTATTAAGTGGAAAAAATACTTTTACAGGAGGAACAAAAGTAAATGCAGGAAAATTGAAAATAGGAAACAGATATGTTTCTTCATTGGCAATAACAAAACTGGGAACTGTAGAAACAACTGAAAACGCTCTTTTAGAAAATGGAGTAAGCAATGAAGGAGTATTTGTAAATAGTGGAAGTAATACCGTAATAGAAGGAAACTATACAGCATCTTCTCTTTCAAAATATGTTTCTAATCTTGGAGCAAGTACTTATGTAAAAGGAAAAGTGGAATTAAACGGGTCCACTTTGGAAATAGCTCCTGTCAAAAATGGTGAAGAACAATATGTTACAGCAAGAGGGGTACAGGAAAGTATCCTTGTTTCGGATAATGCCATTAACGGGAAATTTTCAAATATAGAAACTGCACCTTTACTTAATGCAAATACTAAAAATTCTGAAAAGAGAGTAGATGTAACTTTAAGCAGAAAGAATGTTGAAGAATACGTAACGAGTTTGGAAACAACAGATGAAATGAGAAGGGTGGCAGCTCAGAACATAGAGACATCTT
>NZ_RQYW01000029.1 GCF_003932895.1 Leptotrichia sp. OH3620_COT-345
AGCGGGAGACGGGAACAGAAGAAAAGGGACTTGAAAGTACGGGGAGAGCAACGAATGAATACTTTACAGATAAGTACAAAAAGAATGACATTCCGATAGAAACAAAGTCAGACGGAAAAGATTACAGTAATATTGATTTTGGTGAGAATGTGGGGGATAAAGCAAATGAGGGAGCAGGTTATTATGCAAGAGATTTGAGAAATATAAATAAACCCAATGGAGATAAAAGTAAGTACAAAGAAGAAGAAATACAAAATAATATAAATTGGTGGTTTGGAAAGGAAAGTTATAAAATAGATTGGGATAAATATGAAAAAGATAAAGAATATAGAGAAAAAACAAACTACTACTATTTTCAAGCAAGGTATGCTCTAAGAGTAAAATCAGTAGATAATCTAGAAGGAAATTATGTAACAATAACACAGAATAGTGGAGAAAAATTAACATTAAAAAAAATTCCCGCTAATCAATCTATATATCATAATATAGAATATAAAAATGGAACAGCATATTTTTATTTTGATGATAGGTATAAAAAATATGTACAGGATGACGGTTACGAGTTAATACTTGATAAAAATAATAAACCTGTTTATAATCCGACAATAACAGGAACATATAATTTTTATACATATAGTAGTATTATTAATATTGATGCTTTTCAACACTTACTTTCAGATGTAGAGTTATGGAAAAAGTATGGTTCAGGCCCTACAGATAAAACTACGGTAGAGATGAGAAATAAAGTTGGAGATACAGGATTTGGAAAATTCGTTCAAGATAATTTTGATAAATTGAGGTCATTAGCAACTAGAATGAAAAAAGAAAGTTTTACTTATGAAGAATTACAAAATATAAGGAAAAAAGGAATTGATAATTATGGTAAGTAAGATTATGAGATTTTGTTTAATTACAATCGTAATTATTAATATAATATTTTTTATATTTGCTTTGGAAAATGACTCTATTCTTGAAATGAACAAATTAATAAGTGATTTTTTTGAGACATTTAAAATATTTATTTATTTTTATAGTAACTTTACTTTTTCAATGGTAGATGCGGATATATTTTATAATATTATTTTAATATTTTGTATAGCAGTCAATATTTTATTTTTAAATATTATTTTTAAAAATAAATATAGAAAAGTGATATATTTTTTGTATATAATGACTACTATTTTATTTATACAATCCTATTATTTATTAATTGCTTGGAATATAATATTTTATATTATTAAAACAGGAGAATATTTAAGTGTTCTAGATGTTTTTACAGGAAATAATTTCTTTTATCATATTGTATTTTTTTTAGAAGTCATACTTCCTATAATGTATTTTAAAAATTATAAATCAATGTTAAAAAATAAAAATAGATTTACAGATGAGAAATAATGAAAATAAATATTTGAGTGAATATTATGATAGGGACTTATTAATACTACTTATAGGGAAATCATGGTGGAATATATTAAAGAAGATAATAAAAATCCCCCGCATTGTCGAAGTCGACTGAAAGGAGCGAAGACCGCGGGGTAGCGGGAGTATGAGGGCGGCAATGAGCCCTCATTATTTCCATTAAAAGCAAAGTCAGACGGAAAAGATTACGGTAATATTGATTTCGGTGAGAATGTGGGGGATTTTTCTGAAAAATTTATATATAAAAAATATGATAAATATTCAGAATCAACATATAAAAATAGATGTAATAATAATGTTGATCAGTGTATGAAGTTATACGGATTAACAATAGAAAAAGTAGCTGAATACTATGGAAATAGAAAAAAAGAAGCGGAAATGGTTACAAAAATAGAAGGATTTATAGGAGGAATTTTTACTGGGTATTTAACGGAAGGATTAAGCGTCCTCGCTTCTGGAATAGTAGGAGGAGTTGTTGGTGAAGGTCTTAATTATGTTAATAATAGTGTTCCTAGTTCTGATAATATTAATATATTAAAGGAGATACAAGTTAAAATAGCAATATCTGAAATTGAAAGGCAACGTAAAATACAAGCAGATGGTATATATTATTCTGAAAGTCAAGTTTTAGGCGATATTGCAAATAGGGCTAAAAGACAAAAGTTAACAGAAAAAGATTTAGGCATTGTAAATAGTAGAATAATAGGTAAAAAAATAGATATGTCAGAATTAAATAAAAGAGTAAGTTTATATAATAAATATAATTCAAAAAAGTCAGAACAAGAAAAAGTAGATATTTATATAATACCTAGAAAAACCATTCCTATAATAAGGCAATTAAATTTTAAAAGTAGTAGACCTTAAATATAGTTGTATATCATTTTAACATAAGGAAAGTGAAATTTATGAATATTAAGAAAAAATTAGAAAATGTATATTTTTACTTATTTAGAAATCAATCTAAGAGCAGAAGAGATAAGATGATAGATTTTATAGCTTTTTATATGGTTTTAGTTTTTATGAATTATCTTTTGAAAAATAGTTCAAATAATTTAATTTTAAAAAAGACTGGAATTTTTATTTATTTAAGTTTAGGATGTTTAATTTTATTGATAAACCAATCAATTTATTCTAAAGAAAAGCCTAATAAAAAAGAAATAATAGAATTATTAATTGGAATATTTTCTCCTATTTTAATTTATTGTTTTAATCTATAAAGAGAAATATTTTTAACTTTGTATATAATTTTTTTTACTTTCTTTGAGAGAGAAGAATTGGATTAGGAAAAGTTTTAGGAATATGAAAAGTAAGTGTAGGAGTTGCAGGAAGTATATTAAGGGCAGCAATAGGAAGAAATAGTAATGCCACTCCAAATTCAACGGATTCAGAAGAACTGTCTAAGCAAGCAAATAATAATTGCAATGTCAGAAATAGAAAGAACCACAGAAGAGACAGCTTATTTAATGGGATATAGTGAAAGAGAAATGTTGAAGGGATTGGCAAATAGTAGAGTGGTAGGCAAAAAAATAAAAAATATTAATGAGTTAAAAAATAGAATAAAAATGTATAATGAATATATTTCAAAATCAGGGCAGGCAAAGGTAGATGTTTATGTAACTCCAAGAAGGTTAAGAGCAAAAATTACACTACTTACTTCAAAATCTATTAGACCATAAAATTAGGGGGAAATATAATGAAAAAAGTAAGTAAGTTTTTAGAAAAATATATTTACTTCTTCTCGTCCCAGAAAAAAAGAAATTTTTTTACTGGGTAAACTATATAATTTCTTTTGTTATTATTCGTAAATTGGAGAATATAATATTGATATTATTCTAAAACGAACAGGAATTTATATATATAAGTGTATTATGTTTAATTTTACTATTAAATCAATATTTTTTTAGAGAAAGAAAACCATTATTGAATGAAGTGGTAATACTATGTTTTATAATTTTATCTCCAGTTTTACTTTATATATTTTAGTATTATTTACTTTCCCGCATTGTCGGAGTCGACTGAAAGGAGCGAAGACCGCGGGGTAGCGGGAGTATGAGGGCGGCAATGAGCCCTCATGGACTCCTAAGTAAAGCCAATGAAATAACAAAAGACAGTCAAAGCAGTACAAATATAAATATAGAAGGTCAGACAATAGATTACCTGACAAATCCTTCAAGATTTAAAGAGGATTTGGAAATAGCCATACTTGAAGGAAAAAGTACTGTAGAAGGTGCAGTAAAGAAAATAGACAACATACTTCACGGAAGTAATAACAGTGATATATCGGAACCGGAAAAGAGAAGATATGAGGAAATAAAGGGAGATATATTAAGATTTAAGACAGCTCCTGAAATGACTCTTATAGCAGAAGGTGACTTGGGAGATAAGAAAGTACAGGAACAGCTTGGTATAGGAGGAAAGTTTAATCCTGATGACCCGAATTTACCTGTAAAGATACGTGAAAGAATAGAAGAGGCAAGGGAAGCGGGAAAAGAAGTAACATATTTTTATGATAAAGTAACAGGTAAGATATACATAAATGAAAATGCAGATGAGAACACAGTAAGGTCAGGAATAGCAAGAGAATGGGGAATACGTGACAGGTTTGAAAAAGGGAAGGCGAAGCCTAATACTGAAGGAGATTTAAAAGCAACAGTAGCAGGAGAAATAGCTTACAGTGAAATAGAAAACAGATTAAAAGGAAAAGGCAGTAAAGGTATAAATCCTGAGGACTTTGAGTACGGAGTATTTGATACTGACAGTGAGATAACAGGGGATTTCACGATAAAGCATATAGAAAAAGGAATCGGAAGAGTTATATCAGCTACAGAAAAAGCATTGGACGGTGATTTCAAAGGTTCTCTTAAAATAATAAAAGATACTGTGATTGATACAAGCAGAGTTCTTA
This sequence comes from Leptotrichia sp. OH3620_COT-345, assembly GCF_003932895.1. Taxonomy (NCBI): domain Bacteria; kingdom Fusobacteriati; phylum Fusobacteriota; class Fusobacteriia; order Fusobacteriales; family Leptotrichiaceae; genus Leptotrichia; species Leptotrichia sp. OH3620_COT-345. Next base: position 4,325 of record NZ_RQYW01000029.1, read on the forward strand.
AAAGAGATAATGAGGATTTTAGTAAAGGAGGGATGTCACGAAAAAAAGTAGTTGAAGAAAGTACTGAAGCATTAAAGTCAGCTCCTAATATAATAACTAAAGAAGTTGGAAAAGCAGTTGAAAAGAAGAAGATTGAAAAAGCTCAAGGGAAAAAGAAACTGGAAGAAGAACTTTCAAGTAAAGACTGTAATGGAAAATGTATAAAAGAGCAACAGAAGAGCCATGATGATTTAGGTAAGGATTATTCACAGATGTTGTCTTGTAGAACAGGTTCAAAAGATTGTAATCCTAAACCGAATAATACAAGTGAGTTAATAATATTTAAGACAGACAGAGAATTGGAAGAATATTCAAATAAGTTGAAAGAATATGGGATAAGAGGTAATTACAAATTAGACTCACAGGAAAGAATAGACAGGAATTATAATACTTCAAGTACAAGAGGCAAGCAAGCTATCGATTATGAAAGAGTATCAAATATAATCAGGAATGAAAGTAAAAGTGTAGAAGAACTTTATAGAACAGGAAAGATTAGTGATACTCAGTATAAGAATTATAGAAAAGAGTCGGATTATATAAAAACAGTAAACGGTTATGGTTATTTAGTAAATAATGTAATATCTCCGATTTACAATTCAATATATTTGGGAGTAATTTCAAATGGTGATAAGACATTGGGTGTATCATCACTTGAGAAGGGGAATACGGGAAAAACTACAGGAGATACATATATAAAAAGGGATAATATCTTTATAAATGATGGTACACCAGGTGGAACAGTAAAAGTAAATGTAGAGGCAATAGGTAGTTCAAATATAGAAGTTTCAAGGTTGACAAATACTTATACAGGGACATCAATCACGAAAGTTTTTGATAAAGGAACAGGAGCAATTTACAGGTCAAGTAATGTAAGTGGAAGTGTGTCGGGAGTACCTTTATTATCGAATAATGTTACTTCAGGAAGTAAAAGTACAGTAGGGAATATAGGTGTTTCATCAGGATTGGGAAGTCCTAAAATTATAGAAGTAAATAAGAATGAAATAGGAAATAAAGAGCAGATAGTAGGACAAAATTATTCACAAAAGAATAATGGGAATGGAAATTTAGAAAACCCAAAAATTGAGCAAAAAAAAGAACCGAAAAAAGAGACTGTAAATTTAAAACCTGAAATTCAAAATCAAATGAACAGTTTACAGCCAAAAGTAGGAGGAAGATGGGGAAATATTGATACAAGGCTTCAAAATCAGCAAATTACAGAATATTTAAAAAATGAAAGTTGGAAAATAACAGGAGGAATTGAGAAAAAAGAAGAATACATGGAACCATTAAATCCTATCAAAGGAAGTACAAAAGGAGGAAACTATATAGATGTAACAGCAACTAAAGTTATTAATGGTGAGAAAGTAATAATAAGGATTAATACGGTGGATACCTACAAAAGGACAGGGAATTTAACAAAACGTGAAGCAAATGCAGCTGAGATGATAAATATAAAGATACAAAGAGAAGGATTAAATAATCCTGAATTAATAACAATACCAAAAGGCAAAGGAATAGGTAATTTGGAAGAAATATTGAAAAAGATAGAAGAAGAAAAAACAAAAAAATAAAAGAAAAGAGGAAATGGCTATGAAAGGAAGAGGAATGTACTTTTATGCATTGAAAGAAGATTTTATGGAAAGTATAAAGGAATTGGAAAAAAAAATGGAGGGGTTGTTATATATAAAGGATGAAATAGTATATGATAAATCAGAGTTTAAAATATATGAAAGTATAGAAGAATTACCTGATATAGGAAAAATAAGAATGGGAACTTTTGATGATGTATTTTATGATCAGTGGAGATATTTTGTAATAAAAAAAGGAGAGGAATTTGAATATGAAGAGTTTAAAATGAAATCAGGAAAATATCGTTATGATTTAATAAATACAAAAGGAACAATAATATTTAAACCTTCAGGCATATATGTAGACACAAATTGTGTAATAAAAGGGGAGATAACAACGATATCAGAAGAAGTCAGTGCACAATTATTATTTAAAGAATTTAAAAAAGCTTTATTAAAAAATATGGTAAATGTTGCAGGGGGAATGTATGTAGGAAAATCAGTAATAGAAAATAAAGAAAGGTATAGATTAGTATATGGAAGTCCACAATCCCCAAAAGAATATGATTTAGATTTAAGTGATGTATATTGGAAAGAAAAAGGAGGAAAGAAAAAATAGACCCCGCATTGTCGGAGTCGACGAAGGAGCGAAGACTGCGGGTAGCGGGAGTATGAGGGCGGCGATGAGCCCTCATGAACTCTTTTACAATAACGTAAAGAACATAACTTATAAAGGAACACGTGCAGAAGATACAACAATGATATATAATAATGTGGAGAACATAAATAAGGAAGCAGTGGAACTGAATAACAGATATTCTTCAAGCGGAAAAAGTACGGGAATAAATGCAGGAGCAACAGTAGG
>NZ_RQYW01000030.1 GCF_003932895.1 Leptotrichia sp. OH3620_COT-345
GTAAACTCTTTATCAAGTAATGTACCCGTTCTGTTTATTCTCTGTTGTACATTTGCATACTGATGTCCCATCATTTCATCTGTTGCCTGATAGAATAAAATTTCTTCATTGTTTCCTATGCTGTTCAGCTTATTGAATAATGCTTTTTCCCTTGTTCCGAGTCCCTCCACTCCGTATCTTTGTTCAAGACCGTCAAGGAAGTTATACGTATCTTTCACATCTACAGGAGTGGCTTCTTTGCCTGCCCAATTTGTATAAGGAATTTTTGATAAATAAAGTTTATTTATCTGAAACGGAATTCCTGTTATTGAAGGATCTTTTAAAGTAGCTGTCGCTCCCCAAGTCAATGAACCTGAATATATATTCCATTCTCTTACCCCCGGATTATTTTCGATAGTTTTATTATAAGGATTTATAATGTTCGGATCATTTATCTCAATATGTTTACTTGTTGTCGCTTGTGCAGCTTCCGCTCCTATTATAAGATCGGCCTTTGAAGTTAGAAGTCCTAAATTCTTTATAGGCACAGTATAATCTACACTTGAAGTATTTATATACATTCCTATTGATGATAATGATACTTCTTTCGGTACTCCGGTCATTGAAGTATTTATAACTTCAGGTGTCACAATTTGACCATTTACTCTTATTGTTGCTGAAGGTGAACCTGCCGGTGCAGATATTGTTATTTTAGGATTGACAGGAGAAATACTTTTATCAGTATCGTTCTGTTTGAACTCTTCCTGATGTCTTCCGTTAGAAGCATATATTTCACCATAATTTTCTACAATTCCACCTTTTAATAACAGTCCTACACTATCACCTTTAACATTTGTAAGTTCTATTTTACCTGTATTTATTAATTTTGCATTTCTTCCTAAAACCACACCTTTCACATCTTTAAGTCCAGCTACAGTTGTTCTTATATTTCCGCTATTAGTGACTATCGCTCCTTCATCCGCATATATTCCCGTTACTCCATCAGCTTCAAGATTTATGTTTCCTGTATTTACTCCTTGACTTCCAACTCCGACTACATACATTCCGGTACTGTTTGTACCTTTTATGTTTATTGTACCTTCATTTCTTACATTTCCTGTATCTCCAACTACCGGGTTTCCTGCCGAGTCTAAAATTACTTCATTTGTTATCGGATCTCTTTTAATATATCCTCCCCCAAGTCCTACTCCATAAACTGTTTTAATTGGACTTGAAGTATCAGGATTTGCACCGCTTTCTCCGACATTTATCGTTCCTCCGAGCCTATTTATAACTGTTCCGCCATTACTTGCATACATTGCAACATTTCCTACTCCGTTTGTAAAGTCCAACATCCCAAAGTTTTCTGAAATTCCTGCTGCATATATTCCATAGTTTTTATGTCCATTTGTTACAACATTTCCATAATTTACAACATTTCCGTTTACATCATTTGAATAAATATACACATTATTATTTTTTAAAGTTGTATTCGAGTGATTATTTATTTTGTTTGATGTTCCAACATTTACAAATCCGAAAGAATTATCAGCAAGATTCAGATTTCCTCTATTTGTTATAACCTGATTATTCCCATCGTTGTAAACTCCTACTCCTTCAGCTGTTCCTACATTCAGATTACTTCCTGAAAGCAGATCCACATTTCCACCTCTTGAATAAATTCCTATTCCTTCACTTCCTACTGTTGTAGTTGAACCTGCTCCAAGTTCTGCCGCATAAGAATATATTCCCACAGATTTATTTCCTGCTGTTATTGTTCCATTATTTGTAGCTTTATTTGCAGCCGTATCTACATACATTCCGATATTAGGCGATGTTACTGCAGCTGAATCCGCAATATTTAAAACTCCCGAAGCCCCGTTTACTATATCGGTTCCCTTTCCAATTATATTAAATCCATTTACAGTGGAGGCATTTATTGTAGCGTTATTTGTAAAAGTTCCTCCTCCGTCAGCAAAAATAGATGCTATTCCTCCGGTCGTATTTGTACTGTTTACTATGTTTATATTTGTATTATTTGCTGCATTCAGGTTATTATATACTAATCCTACAGCAGTTCCTGTCCCGGAACCTGTATATTTAAGCTCTAATGGACCGAAACCGTTCGTCAATGCTGTATTTCCTGTAACATATATTCCTGTTCCGCCTTCTTTTACTTCTATTCCATACCCTGAAAGTAAGTTTGCTTCTGAATTTTCTGCATAAATACCTATTCCATTTATTCCGACTTTTATATCTGATGAACCTGTCCCTGTAAGATTTAGTGTTCCTCCCACTCCGGATGTTCCTTTTAATAATATGCCCACTCCACCATCATTTAAAGTAATTTTTCCTGTATTGTCTATAGTAACTCTATCTCTTGTTACACCGGATTTATTATTGTCAGCATAAATTCCCACCGCTGTATTTCCTGCTACTTTTATTTCTCCATTATTTATTATTTCAACTGTTTTAGCTCCTGAAATATTTGCATGAGAGCCTGCCAAGTCTGTCCCGTAATTCGTTGGAGAAGAAGTTGTGGATGTTCCCATCATTCCTACTCCTGATGAAGTAGCTTCTATATTTCCGTCATTTATTAATTTACTTCCATTTGTTCCGTAAATTCCTGCTCCGTTATCAACGATTACTTTTCCTGACATTCTGTTATGAGCCGTTCCAAAACTTACATTCATACCGGCTATTCCGTTAGCAGCCGTTCCTCCGTTAATATTTACAGTTCCGTCATTAAATAACCCTGATTCCTGATTAGTCAACGCAGTATTATTGGAGCCTATTGAAAAACCTTGACCTACAAATGTTGTACCGTTTCCTGTTATTGTTTTTCCTGCATTAAGAGTTACAAGTTTTTTTTCCATATTTAAGTAGTTATATCCATCATTTGTATCACTTAAATTAACATCGGCATTAATAGCTAAGGTCCCTCCTATAAGAGACGTTGTATATGTAAATCCATTAGAATTTATTGCATTAAATTTAGCAATATTTTTTACATCATTAAGAAAAGAATTTGATGAATTTCCTGCCCATGTAGTATTCAGATCTCTAAATACTCCCAAATTTACTCCTGATTTTCTCAATTCAACTGTTACATTACCCATTCCCTGATATTTTTCAGTTCCTGTTACATTTGTTGTATAATCTGCAGCTGTTCCTGACACCAGTATTCCATCATACATATCAATTGTAGTAGCTCCTGTAAACCTTACAATTCCGTTGTTTTCAGCATAAAAAGGAGTAACATTGTTATGACTGTCATCTGTAATATCTTTATTTTCTATTGTTCCACCTTTAAATTCTACAGTTCCGTTATTTTGAGCTATCAATCCTCCATATAAACCTGTATATAATTTATTTGTTGTACCGTTTAACTGTATTTTTGAATTAGCTCCCGTTGCCAATGCTCCAATACCTTTTATTTCTGAATTTCCTTTAATTAAAATTGTTCCTCCTGAAAGTGCATACCCTCCGATATTTGAATACAAATATTTTTGTGTATCGGCATCATTTGCAGCCCATTCATCCATTGCTTTAATATTTCCTTCTGTTATTACATTTCCTTCTGTTTCAGCATAAGCAATAATGGATTTGTATCCCTTTGCTTCAGTATTTTTCTCAATTGAGATTTTACCTTTGTCTTTTGCAACATAAGCTATAGGATATACTTCAATATCTTTATTTGTTGCTATATCTTTTCCATAATTTTTATATCTTCCTGTCAGTACAACATCTGTACCTATATTTATTTCACTTGACAAACCTTCTAATGTTGCAGCTGCTGCAGTCATATTAGGATTATTTGTCAATTTCCAGTTTCCTTGTGAATATGCGATAATTGTTCCTGTTGCTGCTTTATTTGCAACATCATTATGAGAGATTGCTCCTGCAGAAACTGCATCTGTTCCTGTAGTGATATAGTCCTGTATTGCAGTAGTTTTTATAGGTACAAGTGTATTATCCCCGGCCCTATGAGTGTTTGTAGATTTTGCCACATCAAGGACAGTACCGTTTTGTGATACAAACATAATTCCGTTTTTGGAATATTTACCGAAACGTATATCTACATCATTTACCTGTAAAGATTTTATTTGGTCATTGTTATAAATTGTAGGTGCTCCTAAATCGGTAGAAGGAGTTATTCCGGCTCTTTGCCCTGAAATTGCAAATACTCCGACATTCTGTTCTACGGCTCCTGCATCACCTCCTGTCATATTACCGTTAGCAGTTTGAGTAGCTCCTCCATTTATATTCAAGCTTTCCCCTATAATTGCTTTTGCAAGAATCTCTCCCTGATAAATACCTACACCTGATTTTCTCCAATTATCCACTCCAATAGTATCTAAAGGTGACCATCTGGCTATATTAGTCAAATCTTTTGAATTATTAAAAAACAATATTATATTTCTATCACCATAAGATATAGGTGCTGTTGTCATTTTCAATGACGGTGTCATTCCTGTATTATATTTGTCTATAATATTGGCAGTTTTTGTACTACCGTCATAACTTGTCATATTTACATTATGTCCTATAAGGTTCTGATAATTTGCAGTATATCCGAGACCTGCATAAACCATATTACCGTTACCTTCAAGTTTATAAGTTCCTTTACTGTCCAGTTCAAAAGAACCTTGGGCACCCAATGCTGAATAAACTATATTATTATTTGATGCTATATCGGCATTTACAGTTCCTATAAAGCCGCCACGTTGTCTGGGAGCACCTGTATGAGTATTATGGAAGAGTATTCTTTCATAAGTTGCAGGATAAATATAAAATATACTGTTGTCATCTCCCTGAATGTTTACTTTTACATTGTTAAATTTATTTACACCTGCCCACCATGTTTCTATTGAAAGAAATGCAGCTTTTCCATAAAGATTTCCTGTAATGTTTTTCAAAGTCCCATTCCATACTGTGTGTATAGCTATCTGTCCATCATGATTATTTCTGGATTTTCCGGCTCCATTTACATTTCCTGCTGCATGAAATACGGCATTTTCATATTCAAATCCTGTTCTCGCAGCTGAAGTATCATTTTGATTATTTAAATATGTCAATGATCCCGGTCTATTTACATTTCCGTTAACTCCTGCATTTACACCATATTCGGGAGTATAAGCCTGAGTATTAGGATTATATCCTCCCCAAAGGATTTCTCCACCTGCATTATGAGGAAAAACTGCTGTCGAATGATGACTTCTTATATTCCCACACGTAAAACAATAATCACTAAAAGGATTTGTATTAGGTGAAGGTAATGTGACTAAAATAGTCGGCGGTGTTACTGTAGGTAATTCTACAGGCTCCGGCGATCTCAAATTTATATTTATAATAGGAACAACAGGTGCATTTATTACAGGTAGTGTTATCGGTATAGATGATTTTACTATAGTTCTCGGTATTATTGCAGTTTCAGCTTTTGCACTTGCTAGGGGCTCAGTATAATCTATTGTACTTGATATACCGTAACCTCTATTTAGTCCCTGTCTTGCAGTTGATGATGCTGAAAAAGGATTAGATGATGTTGAGAGTAATTTATACTGCTCACTTAATGGTGATGTATATCTTTCAAAGGAATTTGTACTTCTTTCAAATATTCCTTCATAAGGATATTTTTCTTTTTTGTCTCCTCTTCCTTTGTATACTCCTCTCCAGTTACTGTAAAAATAATTCATTCCGAACTGCCATGAACTCCAAGGAGACTTGACTACCTGATCTCCCTGTTCCATTAACTGTATAAGTTCAAGATTTGCATTTTTAAGTAGTTTGTTGTTTTCTCTTTTAGCTTGCCTGAATGCTGTATGTAATCCTTTTATAGAAGTATCAAGTTCTTTTCTTGTCTGATTTATAGTATTTTCTGCGGTTTTTACTCCAGGCGATATAAGCCCTTCTGAAAATGTCGACATTCCCATTAATAAGAAAGTCAACAGAAGCCCTTTTGTGTACTTTATATTTTTACATCTTTTGGCTAATGCTCTTAAATCTTTCTCCATTCTTTTTAAATTATTGCTCATTGCTTTTTCTCCTTTTCCAATTCTCAAATTTTTTTTATTTTTTAACTTATTTTCAAAATTTAATACTTTATTTTCTGCACTTAAATCTTTTTCATTTTTAATTATTTTAAAGTTTATATTTAATAATAATATTAGATGAAATTCATAGTTTTTCTTTAAATACAGCTTAGTTTTGTCTTTATTTAATATAACAAATAATAGTAAAAAAAACAACTCCAAAATTCAAAAAATCCCTTTTTTAAAACATAAATCCAAATAAAAAATAATAAAAACCAAAAAATTATTTCTAATTTATAAAAGATTTCTTACAGAAGTAATAAATAAAAAAGTACACCCTTGAAATCAATTTTTACATAATTTTTAAGTGTACTTTTTCATTTAGCTTTTTAAATCCTTAAGTAATAGGATTATTAAGAATTATTCTCATAGATTCAAAATTATTAGTAAATAGCTCTAAATCCTATTCCTCCTCTTACATTCTTTCCTTTTGTATCATATCCTGCATTAAATGTCACTCCGAATCTCTGGTTCTCAACTCCGAT
>NZ_RQYW01000031.1 GCF_003932895.1 Leptotrichia sp. OH3620_COT-345
CTTTTTTTTTCTTTTTTTTCCCCATTATCTTTATACCCCCCATTTTTACTATGTCTTTGCTTAGAATTTTTCCCATTTTTTCCCTTAATTAAAATTTTATAAAGCCATTTACTTGAAGTTTTATAATCTACTATAGGATCATTTTCAGAATGTACAATCCAGAAAGGAATATTTTTTATTTTCTGTATATCTTCAATTGTTGTTTTTACTCCTCCTCTCCGAGAAGCTATATTTATTGCCGGAGCATTTACATTTATTCCTGCAAAAAAATTTGGATATTCTATTGCCGTTCTTATAGACATATATCCTCCTACCGAGACTCCGAATACATATATTCTATCTATATCTATATTTTCTTTTACAACTTCATCTATCAATTCTTTCGCAGTTACTATGTATTTTTTACTATAGTTATTGTACCATGTATCATCTACCTGAGGTGTTATTACATAAGTTCCTCCAAATATTTTCTGTACTTTTTCATCACTGAAGGATACCGCTCTTCATATTTGCTAATTTTTGAGAGATATTGTTTTTATATTCATTATATCCCCCTTCCCCATTTCCATGAAACCATATAATCAAGGGATGCTTTTCTTTAATATTTTTTGGTTTGAAAAATTGATAATTCATTCCTTTTTTTGATTTTCTCGGAGTGAATTTGTCAGCTTCTTTATCTACCGTTTTTCCTTGTTTATATGAAGTTTTTTTTGTAATGATTGTTCCGTCATTTAATCTGTAGTTTTTTCCTGAGTTACTGTATAATTTAAGTCCAGAAGTACATTTTTACCTATATCTCCTGTTATATATACAAGGGTATTCGAACCTTCAACATTTTGACCGTATTTTAAATGGAGAACTATATTACCTATGGAATTAACAGTTACTTTCTCTATATTCCTATACATATCAAACAATCCCAGTACTCTGAGAGTATCTGAAAGTTTAAAAATTTCTTTTTTTGATTATTTTTTATTTACGGGAATGTCCCTTTGGCTTGAACTTTAAATCTTTCTGTATCCAAACTTCCAATATTGATATTTTTTAATTTTGAAGTTTGTAATTCCACGGATATTATATTCTGTCCATAATCAAATATTTGAGCATTTAGTAAAATTTGTATTTACAGTTTTTTCTTTACTATTTGACATTACATTTATTACCGTTATAAATAGAAATATTACAATCAATACTTTACTGTTTCGTTTCATAAGATTTATCTCCTTTATTTAGATAATATCAGTACTGTTTTTATTAGTCCAGATTTTCCCCGTTACTTGCAATTACTTTTTTGTACCAATTAAAACTTTTCTTTTTATTTCTTTTTAATGTTCCGTTTCCGTCATTATCTTTATCCACATGCACAAATCCATACCTTTTTTTCATTTCTCCTGTTCCTGCACTTACAAGATCTATACATCCCCATGTCGTATATCCGAGCAGTTCCACTCCATCAAGAATAACAGCATCTTTCATTGCTTTTATATGAGCCCTTAAATAATCTATTCTATAATCATCTTGTACATAACCGTTCTCATCAGGAACATCTATCGCTCCCAAACCATTTTCTACGACAAATAAAGGCTTCTGATATCTGTCATATAAATTATTCATAGTTATTCTGAACCCTAAAGGATCTATCTGCCATCCCCATTCCGAAACTTTCAAATAAGGGTTCTTGACAGTAGTGAATATATTTCCTTCTGTTTTCTCTTTAGGATCTGCTGAAGAGCATCTTGAAGAATAATAGGAGAAGCTTATAAAATCAACTGTATTGTCTTTTAATATTTTTTTATCTTCTTCCGTTATATTGATTTCTATCCCTTTCTGTTTAAATTCTTTAAGTAAATAGGAGGGATAATATCCTCTTGCCTGTACATCTATAAAACAGTAGTTTTCCCTGTTCTGCTTCATGGATTTGAATACATCTTCAGGTTTTGCAGTAAGAGGATAATATTCTCCGGCAGCAAGCATACATCCCACTTTATTCTCCGGATCAATTTCATGGGCAATTTTTGTAGCCCATGCACTTGCAACCAACTCATTATGTGCTGCCTCGTATTTTACCTGTTCTTCATTTTCTCCCTCTTTAAATACTATACCCGCCCCCATAAAAGGTGCATGCAGTATCATATTTATTTCATTAAATGTAATCCAGTACTTTACAAGCCCTTTATATCTTGTGAATATTGTTTCACAAAGTTTTTTATAAAATTTTATTAATTTTCTATTTCTCCATCCTCCATATTCTTTTATTAAATGAATCGGACAATCAAAATGAGTAATTGTAATTAAAGGTTCTATGCCATATTTTCTGCATTCTCTGAATACATTTTCATAAAATGCAAGACCTGCTTCATTTGGACTTTCTTCATCTCCTTTGGGAAATATTCTGCTCCATCCTATAGACAGTCTAAATACTTTAAACCCCATTTCACCCAATAATGCTATATCTTCCTTATATCTATGATAAAAATCTACCCCCTCTTTTGCAGGATAATAATAACCTTCTTCAAAATCAAGCATTTCCTTTTTTCCTTTTATTATATCTCCCCTATCTTTTCCTAAAGGGATCAAATCTACATTGGCAGCACCTCTTCCACCTTCATTGTAGCCTCCTTCATACTGATTTGCAGCTGTTGCGCCTCCCCATAAAAAATCTTTTTTAAATCCTTTTTCAGACATTTTAATACCTCCATTTTTATTGTTTTCAATTCAGTATATTTATTATTTCTTCTCCGAAATCCGAATATTTTTTGTTTGTTTCTATTATATCCAGATAATCATCAGTATTTGTTATTATTATAGGAGTAGTTACAATGTACCCTTCTTTTTTTATACCTTCTATATCAAATTCAAGTAACAAATCTCCTTTTCTTACTTTTTCTCCCTGTTTTACCTTTGGATAAAAATATCTCCCTTCCAGTTTTACTGTATCCAGACCTACATGAATTAATATTTCCGTTCCCTTATCAGTTATCATTGCTATAGCATGATGTGTAGGAAAAAATGTTACTATCTGACCGTCTGCAGGAGAAAACACTTTTCCTTCATCAGGTATTACCGCCAAACCTTTCCCCATTGCCTCAGAAGAAAATGCTTCATCTTCAATATTTTTCAGTTTTTCTACTTTCCCTTTTAAAGGACTGTATAAAGTTTCCTTTTCTACTAATTTATTTTCCGAAACTACGTTTTTTTCTTTATTTGTCGAAATATTCTCACTTTCAGTATCATCTTTATATGTAAAAAATGTTATTACAAATCCTAAAATAAAAGCTACGGTTATTGATATCAGTATCCCATAAAATCCCATATCAATCCCTGTTTTGGGATTGATAAATGTAGGTATCCCGAAAACTCCAAGTCCTCCCATTGAATATTTCAGTGTCCCGAACATTCCTGCAACTACAGCTCCGATTCCCGAGACAATACAGCTTATTATAAAAGGTTTTTTCTTAGGTAACGTTATTCCATAAATTGCAGGTTCAGTTACTCCGAATATTCCTGATATAAATGCCGGTACTGTTAAACTTCTCAACTTCCGATCCTTTGTCTTCATCATTATTGCCAATACAACTCCGATCTGGGCAAATGAAGGAGGAAAAGCAAACATCAGTATAGTACCCGTTCCCATGACAGCAATGTTATTTATAGCAATAGGTATTAATCCCCAATGCAATCCAAACATTACAAAAACCTGCCAGAACGTACCTATTAATGCTCCGGCTAAAATCGGACTTATCTCTGACAGGAGCATTGTAAAAGCACCTACTCCATGGGCAGCCCATGTCGTTACCGGACCTATTGACAGAAATGTCAATGGAACAATTATAAGTAATGTACAAAAGGGAACTAAAAATGTTTTAACTACATCAGGTATTACCCTCATAAAAAATTTCTCTATTTTAGAAGCAAAGAAAACAGCTACAATTACAGGAACTACACTTGAAGTATAATTCATAAGCAATACCGGAATACCTAGAAATGTTGCCAGTATATCTGTTTCAATAATAGGAATTCCTTTAAATGCTGTAAAAACAACTTCATTTTTTAGCATCCCCATAACTAACGGATGAACAAGGGAAGCTCCAATTGCCATTCCTGTAAATTGATTTAATTTAAATTTTTTTGCTGCAGTAAAGCCTAAAAATATAGGAAAGAAATAAAATAAACTGTCTCCTGTTGCCTGTAAAATATTATAAGTCCCCGAGGTCTTAGTTATAATTCCAAAAGTTGTAAGCAATGAAACCGTGCCTTTTATCATACCTGTTGCTGATAATATACCTAAAGTAGGGGCAAATACTCCTGACAAAAGATCTATAATTTTATTGAATATGTTTGTATTTTCAACATCTCCTCCGTCAGATATATCGAAATTGGATATTCCTGCAATTTCAACAACTTCTTTATATACATCAGGCACATGATTTCCTATTACTACTTGATATTGTCCTCCACTTTTCACTACTGTTACTATTCCATCAGTTTTTTTCAATTTTTCAGTTTGAGCAATATCTTCATTTTTCAGTTTAAAACGGAGCCTTGTAACACAGTGGGTAAGGCTGTTTATATTTTCTTTTCCTCCTATTCCTGAAATAATTTCTTCGGCTAATTTTCGGTATTTCATATTTCCTCCTTAAATATTAATGTATAATTTTTTATTTAATTATCTTAGTTTACTAAGGCTATTCTTTAAAGTGAAAAATATATCAAATTATAAATTATATATATTTTATAATGTTTTTATAAATTCAATAAAAAAGTGGTTCTATTTTTAAAAATATATACTGTTCATAATTGAAGAATTATTTTTGATTTATAAAGCTGTTTTTAATCATAATTCACCTTCACTAAACTAAATAAAAAAGGCAAACTGTAGATATAAAAATTTAGCGAGTTCCATATAAATTAACTACATGGTAACATCCTTATTTTCTGCCAGTTTTGCCTAATTTAATAGTCACAATCCTTTTTAACTGTATTAAATCTTATTTATTCCTTTGATCTTCTATTATTCTTCTAATGTGTATTGTCAAATAAGCTTTTTCTTCTTTTGTCAGTTCCCTTTTATATATTCCCATTAGGTAATTTTGAATTTTTAAAGCACATTCGTAAGATTTTCTGTATTTTTTTCTTACTTCATTGTAAATAAAATCATCTTCCGTATTTACCTGATTATTTTTTATAATCCTTTGAAAAAAGAATTTTAAATGAGTTATAAACCTTTCGTAACTGAGGGTGGTTTCATCCGGTTCAATTTTAAAAGTATACTTTATAATATTAAGAATATCCTGTGTCATCTTTGTTATTTGTACAGTTTCTGCAATTTCACTTTTACTATTTATTTTTGCATTTACAAGATGTAATGCTATATTTGCAGCTTCATCCTCCGAAAAACTTACTCCCAGTTCCTTTTTTATAAATTCTATGGCCTTTAATCCAACTTCATATTCTTTAGAATAAAACCTTTTTATTTCCCAAAGTAGGGCATTTACATAACTTATATTTTCTTTATTCCTCTGAATAGCAAAATTAAGATGGTCAGTTAATGTCACATATATAAAATCATTAAAACGTGTATTCAGTATATTTTCTGCATATTCAATAATATCATAAGACACTGAAATATATTTCATCGGAATATGTTCCAGTAGAGATTTAAATTTTTTCCGATACTTCATTATATTCAAGTATAAATGTTTTTTCTATTTTATTTTTATCTACGGTATCTCCTGCTTTTTTCCCGAAAGCTATACCCTTTCCTGTCATAATGATTTCTTTTCCGTTTTTCTTCGACAGCACGACATTATTATTTAAAATCTTATTTATAATCATTTTATCTGCTCCTACTGTATATAATAGAAAAACCCTGACTACTAAACACAACAAAAACAGCTTTAAAAAACTATCAAATCGTATTCACTAATCAAGGTTTTGCCTGCCTAACAGTCACAATCCGTATTTATATATTCAGTATATTATTTTATTTACTATTTGTCAATAGGTAAATTTAAAATTTACAGGATAAAACTTCCACCATACTATAAAAAATTATACTGTTAAAATAAATTTTTTTATTAAACTTACCGTCTAAAAGAAAATTAAAAAAATTTCGATAATTTTAAATTTTTTTGAGTATTGACAGTTTTTTGAATTATCAACTTCTTTATTCTGAAAAATATCTTTTTTATAACTTTTATTCTGTCATTTTTTTATAAATATGTTATTTATACTACATTTTTTTTACTCTAATCGGATAATATTTCCGGTAATCTTATACATTCTTTTATTTCAAAATCAAATGCATTAAAATGTTTTACATTAATACAAATTTCCTTCTCATTTACCTTTTTAATGACATAGTACTAAGAATTTGTTATT
>NZ_RQYW01000032.1 GCF_003932895.1 Leptotrichia sp. OH3620_COT-345
AGTTGAGACACGTGGGGAAGAGGAACCTGTTGCGACAAATGAGACAGCGGAAGGAAGAGCACAGAACAGAAGAATAGAATTTAAACTGATAAGAAAAGGAAATTAGAAAAAGTAGATTGAAAAGAAAGATTTTAAAAGTATAGTAATAAATCGGATTAAAAAATTAATATACAAATATACGGATAGGAAAAAAGAAAACAGAAGTCTTTATTTTATAATAAAATTAGAGAAAAATGTTTTTTTGGTGCAGAATGGTTATTAAAAATAATAGAGAAAGGGAGTAAAAAAGATGAGTAATAATTTAAAGAAAATGGAAAATGACTTAAGAGCATTAGCAAAAAGATGTAAAGATGTTAAGTACACAAAAGGTCTTCTGCTAAGTTTCTTATTAATGGGAATGTTGACATTTTCAGAAGGCTTGACGTCACCTGAAGTGAAGAGTACTGAAAATGCGATAAGTCAAACAAGAAAAGAGCTTAATTCATCAATAAATGATATGCATAGTGCATTTAAGCAGGCAAAGAGGGAGAACAACAGATTACTGAAAAATGCGAATCTTGAGTTAATACAATTAATGGAACAGGGAGATCAGGTAGTGAAGTCTCCGTGGAGTTCATGGCAATTTGGAATGAACTATTTTTACAGTAACTGGAGAGGAGTATACAAAGGAAGAGGAGACAAGAAAAATGAACAATTTTTTCAAAGGGATACTACAATGGCAAGATATCGAAAAAATAATTCAAATAATAAATACGGCATAACAGAATTGGCAATAGTAAATGAACCGGATGCAGAAATAGAAGTAAGTGCAGGAATAGTGCCTAAAAATGTAAATAAAAATGCACCTAATTATATCCCTGCTGCACCTACAGGTATATTGCCTCCATTTGATCCTAAAATAATTATACCGCCTACAGCACCTACAAATATAACAGTAAATGCTCCTAATCTTTTATCACCGCCTGATATTAATTTCAAAGGAAAAGGATTTGCACAAGGAGCCCATATAGGTATGCCTAAATTACAAGGGGGTGAAAATATAGTAATACAGAATTATGATTCTTATGATACGGTAGATGTAAATAATAACAGCGTCAAAGGAATAATTAATGTTGAAGTTGGAAAAGATGTTGGAGGGTTAGGAATACCCACAAAATGGTGGGGAAGTAATTTAGACGGGACTGCAAATCCTAATATTCAAATGAAAGCGGTAACAAATGTTCCTAATGTTTCAACACCGGGCTTAACAATAGGAGGATTTAATCCAAACGGTTCCGGAATATTCTATTTGAATGACGGAAATGCCGCAAAAGGAATGAATGCTTTTATTAATGAATTAAGAGATCACGATGCGGTAATTTCAGGAAATTATGTAATGACTAATAGAGGCGGAGAAGGAGTAGAAGCAAACAGAATATTTTTAAGTCACAATCCGGCAGGTGTTGGAAACGGATCTTCTGCCGGTGTTCCGGGAGGTCCTTATGACGGACAGGCACAACCGTCAGTAAAGACAGCAATTTTTAGCGGTAATTTAACATTGAACGGAACAGCCAATATATTTAATGGAGATACGGCTTACAGTGATGTAACAATCGGAGTGGAGCATCAATTATGGTCACGGAGAGCAGTAGGAGACTGGATTACAGAAGGAGCCTATTCAATTTTTAGAAATACAGGAAATATAAATTTAGCTTCCGGAAATAATATGGTTGGTATTTTAATAGATGTTGAAGCTTGGGGAAATGACACTCCTACAGATGTATCAGGAGTACCTCATAAAACAAAAAATGAAGGAAAGATTATATTGGGAAGCGGTACCGGAAATAGTATAGGTATTGATTACGGACAATATTCCAATGTAACATTAAAATCAGAACTTTCAGTAGGAGATATTATTGTTGACGGAAGTAAAAATTACGGTCTTAGAATGGCAAATATTTTTCCGGCAAATCCGAGTTATTTCGATAAAGGAATTACCATTTTGTCAGGAGGAGCAGATAAAAAAATATCAGTTCAGGGAAAACAGAATGTAGGTGTTTCCATTGCCAAATTTTTATCTTCAGCAGCTAACTCAAATCCTATCGCTAATATATCAGGTTTAAATGTTGAAGTCGGCGGAGAAGAAAATGTCGGATTTTTAAGACATAAATCTTATGAAAATAACACAGGAGATATGATATTTAATTCTACTACAATGGGAACATTTTCTTTTGGTGATAATGCAAAAGACAGTACATTATTAAGAACGGACAAATACAATATAGATTTACAAAAAGATATTTCTATATCAAAAGGAAAAACAGGGAACAGTTTTGCGCAAGCAGTATCTGAAGTAGGAGCAGTAGCAGACAGTACGATTAAAAATAATGCTGTTTTACATGCTGAAGGCTTAACATCATTTACCGGTTTAATAAGTACAGGAACCAAAGCAAAAATAGAAAACAATAAAAATATAGAAATAAGTGGTGACGGAGATAAAAATATAGGAATGGTTGCTTTAAATAATAGTAATTTAACTAATACCGGTATAATAAAAGTATTGGGAACAGGAAAAGAAAAAGTTGGAATATATAATGACGGTGATACGGCGACTATATCCAACGGGAGTAAAATAGAAATAAACGGTTTATCATCTACAGCACTGTATAACAAGAAAAAAACAAATATCAGCGGTACTGTAGATATAAAGGCTACAGGAGGAGCAACCGGAATAGTCAGTGCAGGAGGAATTATTACATCAACATCAGGAAATAATTTGAAAATAAATGTTAGGGATAACGGTTTGGGAGTTTATGTTAAAGATGCGGCTAATGCAAATTTGACCGGAGCAGATATAAATATTAAAGATGGAGAAGCAGGTGTAGCATCGTATGGAGCCGGAACACAACTTAATTTAACAGATTCAATTATAAAATATGATGGAAAAGGTTATGCTGTATATTCTGACGGATTGGGAAAGGTAAACTTGACAAACAGTAAAATACAGTTAAGAGGAAGTTCGACATTAATGGAACTTGATTATTCACTTCCGATAGTTAACAGACCTATTAATACAACAAATACAGATGTAAAAGTATTTTCCAATGATGTAATTGCAATAAATGTAAATAATTTAGGAACTATGGATATTACTAATTTAAGTGGAATAAAGACAGGCTTGGGAGTTAATATTTCCGCCGGTACTGAAAATGGAGAAACTTTTGATAAATACAAAGAATTGGCAATAGATGGAGGAACAATAAACTTTAATACAGCTGTAGACAAGACGGAAGCAGATACTTCTTCCGGAGGCTTTTTCTTTAAAAAAGTTTTAGGTCAGAGATTAAAGTTGAATATAAATGAAAATGTGACTGCAAAATTAACTTCAGCCGTTGCAGATGAATTTTATAATAAACAGATAGTTGGAATAGAAGCAAATTCAAGTGTGAAAGCGGTAAATAATACTGATACCCAGGTTAATGTCACATCAGGAAAAACAATAGATGTAGCAAGGTTAGACGGAACGGATAAAGGAGGAGTGGGAGTTTTTGTTAATTATGGGCAGGTTAATAACAAAGGAACTATTTCTGTAGAAAAAGATTCCATGGCTAACAGTAATGCTGTTGGAGTGTATGCTGTAAACGGTTCGACAGTAATAAATGAAGGAGTAATAGATGTTGGAGGGGAAAATTCAATAGGATTATTAGGTTTATCATACAGAACGGATATTTCGGGAAATCCAAAAATAAACGAATTTGGAGGAAAGCTGGGAGAAGGTACAATAGAAGTAACAAATAAAGGAACTGTCTCATTAAACGGAGAAGGAGCGACGGGAATATTTATCAGAAATAATAATGTTTCCGGAACCGTTGCAATAGCTAAAGGAATAAATGATATATCCGGAAAGATAATATTAACCGGAAGCAAAGCCGTAGGAATATCAGGAGAAAAAGCCACTTTAGTAAATAAAGGTATAATAGATGTTCAAGGGCAGGAAAGTACAGGAATGTTCGCAAAATCAGGTTCAAAATTATTAAATGAAGGAACAATTAATTTAAAAGATTCCATATCAGCTGATAAACCGAATATAGGAATATTTACTGAAGATAGAGATACTATAATTGAAAATAATAAAGATATAATAGGAGGAAATAATACTTACGGTATTTATGGAAAAACTGTAAATGTCGGTTTGACAGGGAAAATAAAAGTAGGAGATAATTCAGTAGGGATATTTTCTGATGGAATATATTTACCCGGACTGCTTGCTTCAACTATATCTTTAAATGGAAAAATAGAAATTGGAGGAAATGAAGCGGTAGGTGTGTTTACTACCGGAGAAAATCAGCGTATATCAGCTGATGGAGATATGAAAATAGGGGACGGTTCTTATGGTTTTGTTATAAGAGGAAAAGGAACCAGATTGTCTTCTTCCAATTTAAACGGGATAACCTTGGGAAATGATGCTGTCTTTATATATTCAGCAGATATAATGGGAAATATTGAAAATAAAACGGCATTAACTGCAATAGGAAATAAGAATTATGGAGTTTATTCAGCAGGGCATGTTAAAAATTTAGCGGATATTAATTTTGAAACGGGAGTCGGAAATGTAGGAATTTATAGTATAGCCGGAGGAATTGCAGAAAATGGTAATTCACTCGGGATTACACCGATAATAAAGGTGAGTGGAAGTGATATTACAAACAAATTTTACGGAATAGGAATGGCGGCAGGATATGTAGATAGTAATGGAACTCAACATCAAGCCGGTACTGTTGCAAATTACGGTATTATTAAAGTAGAAAAGGATAACGGAATAGGGATGTATGCAACGGGAAATGGTTCGAAAGCTATAAACTACGGTAACATAGAGTTAAGTGGGAAAGGTACTGTCGGGATGTATTTGGATAATAATGCCGTCGGTGAAAACTACGGGATAATAAAAACGGTACCTAATATGACAAATGACGGAATAGTTGGAGTAGTAGCATTAAATGGAGCAGTAATTAAAAATTATGGAACGATAAATATAGAACATGGTACTAATCTCACAGGAGTTTATTTGGCTAAAGGAAAGTATGACTTATCTTCCACAGGAAGTGTCACAGGAGGAATATCTGAAAAACAACAATCAGACACCGGTAAAAAGGTAGCGGGAATAGATATTAAAGCACCGGGAAACGGAACAGCGATAATAAGAAGAGATGGAAATATAATAATGCCAATTCCTATAGACACATTGACTCCATCTCCTGATTCTTCAAAAGTAAGAGTCGGGAATACGGAACTGGATTTGAAAGTGGCTAATCTGAGTAATATTCCGTCTATGGCAAGAGCATCAGAGATAGGAATGTATATAGATACATCAGGAATAAATTATACTAATCCTATTCAGGGATTGCAGTATCTAACAAACTTAAAAAAAATAAATTTGATATTTGGTACTGAAGCATCAAGATATACGAACAGTAAAGAGATTGAAATAGGTAAAAATATTTTAGAGCCGTATAACAAAGTAATATCAACTATAAGTACAGGAGGAGGAAAGAAATTTATAATAAATTCAGCTAGTTTGACTTGGATAACAACCGGAATACAAAATTCAGATGATACTTTTAAATCAGTATATTTAGTAAAAATTCCTTATACTGCATTTGCAAAAGACAGTAACACATATAATTTTATGGCAGGATTAGAAGAAAAATACTCTACTGCAACAGGTCGTGAAAAAGATATATTTAATAAACTCAATAATTTAGGTAAAGGAGAAGCACATATATTGGCACAGGCAATAGATCAGATGAAAGGACATCAGTATGCAAATATCCAGCAAAGAATGTATTCTACAGGAACATTGCTTGATAAGGAATTTGACCATTTAAGAAAGAAAGGAGATAATTTTACAAAGGAATCAAATAAAATAAATCTTTTCGGAACAAATGGAGAATATAAAACAGATACAGCAGGAATAATAGATTATACTTATAATGCGTATGGAGTAGCTTATGTACATGAAGATGAAACAATAAAGCTTGGAAACAGTACAGGCTGGTATGCAGGAGCGGTACATAACAGATTTAAATTCAAAGATATAGGTAGATCTAAAGAAGATACAACTATGTTAAAATTAGGAATTTTTAAATCAAAAGCATTTGACCATAACAACAGTTTAAACTGGACGATATCGGGAGAAGGTTATGTATCGAGAAGCGATATGCATAGAAAGTTCCTTGT